>JAFXMW010000105.1 GCA_017530105.1 Bacteroidales bacterium | reverse complement strand
TCCGGGCAGACGGGCGACTACAGCTGCAACTATATCGACAACATCAACCTCCGCACCGCTTCCAAGGGCGACATGTCTGACGACGGCTACGGCATGGAGGCCACGGCTCACAGCCTCACCCTCTACCCCAACCCGACAACAGGTATCCTGACCGTCGAGGCTGACGAAGAGGTGGTACGCGTGGATGTCTATGACTACACAGGCCGCAACGTGGCAACATTCCAGGGTCAGACCACCCTCGACCTCAGCCGACTCGCCTCCGGTCTCTACACCCTTCGCGTCACCCTCCCCGAACGCATAGAAGTCCGCCGCGTGGTGAAGCAATAAACACCTTATCGGGCAAGATGCCCGTGTTCCAACCCTGGGCACCCCGGTTGGGGGTGCCCAGGGTTATTAGCCCCTCCAGAAGAACAGCGGACATAATCCATTGTTTATTCACAACTCCACCCCCCATTACACTCCAAAAAAAAGTGCAGATAACATATTAATAATCAAAAAGCATTCAATTATCATGAAAAAACGAATACAACTTTTAGCCCTTATTGTGGCACTCTGTGCCGGAGGGAATGGCAATGCCCAGACTTTAGGGGATTACACATTCTCCACCGGTATAGATGCTTCTAAATGGATAACCATCACCGACAGCACAAATCTCCTTGGTCCATGGTTTGGGAGCACCTATGCTTCAACCTTGCAGGACATTGGTTTCGTATTCCCCTTTGCCGGGTCCTACTACACCCAGTATTCCGTCAACTGTGACGGTAATCTTAGGCTCGGACCCTGGCTGGTAGGTTCGAGCGGCTACTACTCGCCATTCGATGCCTATACCTGCGACATCAACAGTCCGAAAATAAACTTCTTCGGCACCAGAGGTGCCTTTCTCGATTCCATCCATTATATCTTTGCCGAGAACACTGTCGACTCCCGCAACAGACCCCTGCTGGTTATTGAGTTCTGTCTGGGAATGGGAGGCTCCAACAGTACCAACCGTACTCAAAAGTACAAATGGCAGGTACACCTCTATCCCAGTGGCAACATCGTGGGGGTTTTCTCTCCCGAAGCTCCCAGTATGCTCCCCAACACTTATACCCAACGGGGTCTTTGCTACAACATCAGGGACGGCTGGGTCATCAATTCCAATAACACCGCCACCCACTTTGGATACAGCAGTTCCACCCGTTGGTCTACCGGCCAGTGGCCCGCTCCCAACACCTACTACGCCTTCACCCGGCCTTATGTCCGATGCCCCAATCCTTTCTCGGTAACCTTAAACAATGTCACACCCACCACCGCCACCCTCACCGTCACACCTATAGGCAACGAAACCTCTTGGCTGGCAACCGTATCCCCTGCCATTGGGGGAACCACCGAATACACAATGAGCGACACAACTCTTAATCTTACAGGTCTGTCGCCTAACACCGCCTACACTATCAACATCCATGCTATATGCAGTCCCAGCAGCAACAGCAACAACGTACCCCTGACATTCCAAACCCCATGCAATCCCAAACCGATGAACTACTTCACCGACTTCGAGCATGTCACCACCAGCACCTCCGGTAATACAGGTGTTTTGCCCGAAGGCTGGATTTTCGGTGCCTGGGAACGCGAAATGGATGACACACGTAAAGCCCAAGTGCGCTACAATCCCACTGTCGCACACAGCGGCAACTACTGTCTGGGACTCTCAGGAAGAGGATACACCACCATGCCCGCTTTTCAGAGTTCTTTCGACAATCTAAAACTATCCTTCTGGTTGAAAAAAACCAGCTCAAGCTACCTGTTGATTGTCGGCACTATGGACAATCCCTATGACACAAACACCTTCGTACCCATCGATACGATTAACAACACCAGTTCAAACAGCTATGTATACCACGAGTTAGACCTCTCCCGATATGCCGGACATGGGCAATATATCGCCTTCCACAACACCGCACTCCCCACCACGTCCTCACTGACAAGCCTCTACTATATCGACGATATCGACATTGTCCCTGCTAACAGTTGCCAGCCTCCCGAAACCATCACCGCCTCCAACATACTCCATAAGAGTGCCAACGTCACCTGGGACGGGACTGGTAATGCAACCCAATGGCAATACACTTTCAACTCTGGAGCTATTACCACCGTCACGGGTACCGTGCCACATCTGACATTCACAGGGCTGTCTCCACAAACCAAACAAACTGTCAGAGTGCGTTCCATCAATGCCCCTGGAGACACCAGTGTCTGGAACACCTATCTGTTCTACACCCTGTGCGAAACCACCGTGCCTTACACCATGGGCTTCGAGTATGAGGAGGGATCCTCCATAGGCGAGGGCACAAAAACCGACTTTGTGGACTGCATGATACGCCTTAACAATGCAACCCAATACTTTGGACACCCTTATGTAACATTTACCGGCAACTGCAACCATACCCCCGACGGTGACCGAGGTCTCTTCTGGTACAACTGCGCCACCTCCCCAAGCCTCTACAGCGACTATCAGGCCGTTGTCCTCCCTGCTATAGACACCCAGGACATTCCTATCCGAGACATGCAGCTCTCCTTCTGGGCTCTCAACACATATAGCCAATACGATCCCGCCATTCAAGTGGGTATCATGACCAATCCCAACGACATCAATACCTTCGTGGCTGTCGACACCGTCCACATCGACACCACCTACACCTGGGACGAATATCGCGTCTCCTTTGAGAGCTACACCGGCAACGGGGTCTTTGTCACCCTCAAAGCCGACCGGCCCACCTCTTCTTGGACGGCTTACCTTGACGACCTCACCCTCAAAAAGCGTCCCGACTGCCCCCATGTACTGAATCTCTCCGTCGATAGCATTACCACCAACTCAGCCTACATCTCCTGGATCGAGGCAGGCTCTGCCACCAGTTGGGAAGTACAATACCTGACCACTGGTGCGTCTTCCAGCAGTACAGTCTCCGTAACTGTCTCTGACAGCAACATCACACTCTCCGACCTGCAAGCCAACACAGAATATACCGTTTGGGTTATTCCCGTATGCACCGGAGTGAACGATACATTCCACACCTCTTTCCGAACCCGATGCAACCCTCTCGACACCCTTCCCTACACCATGGGCTTTGAGTCAAGCGAGGGTGTCAGCGCAGGCGAAACCTACTTGACCGACTTTGTCAACTGCATGTACCGCATCACCGATGGCATGTACAACAACTACTTTCCCTATGTCATCAACAGCAGCACCTGCAACCACACCCCCAGCGGTGGCCGTGGACTCTATTGGAGAGGTCCCTCGTCATTCAGCCACACAGGCTCCTACCAAGTTGTCGCCTTGCCTAATGTCGACACATTAATCTACCCCATCCGCAACCTCCAACTCTCTTTTTGGAGTCGCGGCACAGCTTACGACCAACCCTACCTCATTGTGGGTGTCATGACCAATCCATACGACATCAACACCTTCACTGCCGTGGACACTATAACAATCCTCCTGAACAACCTCTGGACAGAATACGTCACCACTTTCGACAACTACCATGGCAACGGCACCTATGTAGCCGTGATGGCGTCAGGCACAGATAACAGCTGGACCATTTCCATCGACGACTTCACCCTCAACACTAAGCCCGCCTGTCCCCGTGTGCAGAATATTGCTGTCCACAACATCGCACCCAACTCGGTCGAAATATCCTGGCACGAGACGGGTACAGCCACCTCATGGGATATTCAATATCTGCAAAAGGGGAAATCTTCCTCCTATACCGTCTCTGCAACAGCATACGACACCACATTCACACTTACAGACTTGCTGGACAACACCGAATACACCGTCTGGATCGCCCCCGTATGCAACGAAGCCACCGAATTCGAACAGACCACTTTCCGCACCCTTTGCTTCGCCCTCGATACTCTGCCCTACACCATGGGCTTTGAATATTCCGAAGGCGTTAACACCGGGGGCAGCACCAGCACCTCTTTTGTCAACTGCATGTACCGCGTAAACAACGCCGCTATCTATTACGGCTATCCCTACGTGGCCAGAGACACCAGTTTCAACCACACCCCTGGAGGCAACAGAGGTCTATATTGGGCCTACTCCGGCCCCTCCTACAACCACGGCGACTACAAAATCGTCGCCCTGCCGGGTGTTGATCCCAATGCCTACAACGTCCGCGACCTGCAACTATCCTTCTGGTCCCGCAATTCTTATTCCACCAACTACGTTACATTCTACGTGGGAGTGATGGACAACCCCTACGACGTCAACTCCTTTGTCGCCATCGACTCATTCACCATCGACACCAAGAAATGGACTGAATACGTCACCTCTTTCGAAAAATACACTGGCAACGGCACCTTTGTCGCATTGAAAACCGTCGCCACAACTTCTTCCCGCACTGCCTACGTCGACGACCTCACCCTCTCCGTCCGTCCTAAACGTTGCGGCATCCCTGTCAATGAACTGCCCTATACCGACAACTTCGACTCCTACACCACATCCACCTCCGCCAAGACCGGAGTAGAACCCGACTGCTGGGTTCTCGTCCATCAAGATGTACCCATCACCGACGACTACAAACCCATGATTTACTGCAAATCCGATAACGCACACAGCGGTAAGTATTCTCTCCTCATCAACAAACGCGGCATCTACGCCATGCCCTCTGTCGACACCAACGTGAACACCCTCCAACTTTCCTTCTACCTCAAGCAACAATATGCCAAATACCGACTCCAGGTGGGTGTCCTCTCCGACCTCAGCGACCCCTCCTCCTTTACCCCTGTCGTCACACTCGACAACGGCACCACAGGTGTTGAATATGTCTCTGTAGACTTTTCCTCCTACTCTGGCGACGGCCGCTACATAGCTTTCCGCAATATCCTTGCACCCGGCTACTCGGGCGACTTCAGTTGCAACTTCATCGACGACCTGACTCTGAATGTACGCACACAGCAGTGCGGCATCTCCGTCTCCGACCTCCCCTATACCGACAACTTCGACTCCTACACTGCCTCCACCGAACCCAAGACCTTTGCTGAGCCTCCCTGCTGGACCCTCGCTCATCAGGACGTTTCCATCACCGATGCCTACAAACCAATGGTCTACTACAACTCCTCCAACGCCCACAGCGGCAACTACTCCCTCATCCTCAACAAGCGCGGCATCTACGCCATGCCAAAAGTCGACATTAACGTCAACCGCCTCAAACTCACCTTCTATCTCAAGCAGCCCCAAGCCAAATACCGCTTGCAGGTAGGTGTCATGACCGACCTGGGCGATGCTACCACCTTCGTACCCGTTGCCACCCTCAACAACTCCTCCACCTCCGCCTCCGTCCTCCGCTCCGTCAGCTTCGCTTCCTACTCCGGCACAGGTCGATACATTGCCTTCCGCAATATTTTAGCATCCGGCTACAATGGCGACTTCAGCTGCAACTACATTGACGACCTGACTCTCGCCCTCAACACCTCTGTATGCACTATCGATGAGTCCGATCTGCCCTATACCGACAACTTTGACTCCTATACCTCCTCTACCACCGCAAAGACAGGCGTGGAACCCGACTGCTGGACTCTCGTCCACAAAGACGTACCTTTCTCCGACGAATACCTACCCATGGTCTACTACAAACCCTCCTACGCCCGCAGTGGCAACTACTCCCTCCTCCTCAACAAACGCTGCATCTACGCCATGCCTTATTATGACGGCGACATGAGTACCCTCCAGCTACGCTTCTACCTCCGTCAGCCCCAAGCAAAATACCGCCTACAGGTAGGCATCCTCACCGACATCTCCGACCCCACCACTTTCACCCCGGTCACCACACTCAACAACACCTCCACCTCTTCCTCTGTCCTCCGCACCGTCAACTTCTCCTCCTACACGGGAACAGGCCATTACATCGCCTTCCGCAATATCCTTGCCTCAGGCCAGACGGGCGACTACAGCCTCAACTACATCGACGACCTCAACCTCACCGTGGCTTCGAAGGGTGACTTTAACGAGGAACCCTATACCACAGACAGCCGCCACCTATCCCTCTACCCCAACCCGACAACAGGTATCCTGACCGTCGAGGCTGATGAAGAGGTAGTCCGCGTGGATGTCTATGACTACACAGGCCGCAACGTGGCAACATTCCAGGGTCAGACCACCCTCGACCTCAGCCGCCTCGCCTCCGGTCTCTACACCCTCCGCGTCACCCTGCCCGAACGCATCGAAGTCCGCCGCGTGGTGAAACAATAGACAAAAGAAAAAACATCTCAAGCAAGGCACCCCAACCGGGGTGCCTTGTTCTTTAATCCCCTCCCCGAAGGATTTTGAACGCGGCGGCAGCCCTTTCTGAAATACAACAAAAAACCGGAGGTTTGGTGGGAACCTCCGGCTTGTAAAAGTGCTATTGCACTACCATGAAAAAATAGTTTATTCTTCTTCGTTGGCAGCTTCCTCGTAAGCCTTGAGCAGAGCTTGCTGTACATCGGCGGGTACGAGTTCGTAGCTGGAGAACGTCATGGTGAAGGTACCGCGACCACTGGTGAGAGAACTCAAAGCGGTGCAGTAACGGTTCATTTCGGCCAAAGGAGCCTTAGCCCTCAAAGTGGTGTACTTGCCTTCGGCATCCATACCCATGACGATGGCACGACGGCCCTGCAGGTCGGTCATCACACCGCCCTGGCTCTCGGTGGGAACGGTAACAGCGACGTCGTAGATGGGCTCCTTAATCTTGGGGGCAGCCAGCTTGAAGGCCTCGCGGAAAGCGGTACGACCGGCAATCTTGAAGGCGGTTTCGTTCGAGTCGACGGGGTGCATCTTACCATCGTAGATATTCACCACAATGTCGCGGGCATAGGAGCCGGTGAGAGGACCTTGCTCCATCTTCTCCATAATACCCTTGAGGATAGCAGGCATGAAACGGGCGTCGATGCTACCACCGACAATACAGTTGTTGAAGATAAGTTTTCCACCCCAGTCGAGGTTGTATTCCTGAGTGTCGCGGATGGGATACTTAGTCTGGTTAGGCATACCCTCGTAGTAAGGCTCGATGAGCATGTGAACCTCACCAAACTGGCCGCTACCGCCGGACTGCTTTTTATGACGGTACATAGCCTCTGCGCTCTTGGTGATAGTCTCGCGGTAAGGCACATTGGGAGCGGTGAAGTTGACACCCAGCTTATACTGGTTCTCGAAATACCATTTCACAGTATTGAGGTGCAGCTCGCCCTGGCAACCGAGGATGGTCTGGCGCAACTCGCGGCTGTTCTCAAGCGACAGACTGCGGTCGCTGTTGCACATATCCTTCAAAGCGGCTCCGACCTTCTCGTCGTCGTTGCTATTGGCAGCCTTCACAGCCACTGTGTAGATGGGGGTGGGGAACACGATTTCCTCTACCACATCGTCCGTATTCTTGGGGCTGGTGAGAGTCTGGTTGATTTTCACATCCTTCAGCTTGATGGTGCAGAAGATATCACCGGCGCAAACCTTTTCAACACGCTGGCGATCCTTGCCCGAGCAAATCAGCACCTGGCTGACGCGCTCTTTGCTCTGGTTGACGCTATTGATGACATCCTGAGCCTCGGCCAACTCACCGTCAAACAGACGCAGATAGGTGATTTCGCCGAGATTCTTGTCCTTCGAGCTCTTGAAAGCGAAAGCAACAGTGGGATTGGCATTGTCGCATTTCAGCTCCTTACCGGCCTTGGTCTTCTTGAACTCAGCCACCTCGTTGGGGGCGGGAACATTCTGGCCGATAAACTCAAGCAAACGACCGACACCCATGTTCTCCTTAGCACTGGTGCAAAGGATGGGGAACAGGTCGCGCTTGTCGATAGCCAGACGCAAAGCCTTGCTCAACTCCTCGGGAGTGAGGTCGCCATTCTCGAAATATTTCTCCATCAGTTCATCGTCGGCTGCGGCAGCTTCTTCCACCAAAGCCATACGCATCTCCTCAGCCTTTCCGGCATGTTCGGCGGGGATGTCGGCCATCTCCATCTTGCCGTCCTTGAAGGTGAGCAGTTTATTGGCGACAATGTCGACAACCTGGTTGAAACCAAGACCCTGATTGACGGGGAACTGGAGCACGGTGCACTTGTTGCCGAAGAAATCCTTCAGCTGATTGACGCTGTCGTCGAAGTTGGCCTTCTCGGCATCGAGATGGTTGACAACGAAAAGCATGGGGGTGTTCAGCTTGTTGCTGTAGCGGTAAGCGATTTCAGTGCCTACCTCGACACCGCTCTGAGCATTGACCACAACCACGGCGGCCTCCACCACGTTGAAAGCTGCTGCCAGCTCGCCCTGATAGTCGGCGAAACCGGGAACATCGAGAATATTTATCTTCTTGCCACCGAATTCAGTGTACATAAGAGAGGTCTCGACGCTGTACTTACGGTCGAGCTCAATGTCGCGATAGTCGCTAATGGTGTTCTTTCCGTCTACGGTGCCGCGGCGATTGATAAGGCCTCCGCAGAAAGCCATGGCCTCAGCCATGGTGGTTTTGCCCGATTTGGCTCCGCCCACGAGGGCGATGTTACGGATGTCGGATGTCTGATATACTTTCATGTTGTTATTATATATATTTTGTTTTCTTCTTCAAATTAATAGGCTATTGCCAACACCTTTTCTATTAGCATATTATGGCACGAAAAGATGCCTTCACGCCAAAAATACCGAAAGGCAAAGATACAAATAATTTTCAAATTATTGAAATAAAATTGCAAACGTTTTTCCGAAATATGGGAAAAATGTAGTATTTTTGCACTGCGAAACGAATAACACACGGCATCATCCAGCAGTATGGGAGTCATTGCAAAACAGAGCATCAAAGGAGCCTTGGCCAACTATTTGGGAGTCCTCATAGGCGCCGTCACCACATTTTTTGTAGTGACCGACCTCTTGACACAAGAAGAGATAGGCCTCACCCGTGTCATGGTCGACGCCGCCATGCTCTTTGCCGGCCTTGCCCAACTCGGCACCAATGCCTCCATCCTGCGCTTCTACCCCCGTTTTGCCACCCCCGACCGTCCCGAACTGCGCGACCACGGTTTCTTCGGCTGGACACTCATCCTCCCCTTCCTGGGCTTCGCCGTCCTTGCCGTTCTCTTCTTTGTGTTCAAAGACAGCATTGTCGCCTACTACTCCCACGAGGCTCCCCTCCTCGTCAACTATGCCTACCTCCTCCTGCCCCTCACCTTCTTCGTGCTCTACATGACCGTCTTCGAAACCAACGCCAGCGTACTCCTCCACATAGCACTCCCCAAATTCGTCCGCGAAGTGGTCATCCGCCTCCTCAACCTCATTGCCTACCTGCTCTACGGCCACCGTCTCATCTCCCTCGACCTCTTCGTCATCTTCTTCTGCTCCTCCTACGCCGTGGCCACCGCCATCAACTTCGTCTACCTGCTCACCCTCGGCCGCATCTCCTTCCGCCCCGACTGGAAATTTGTCGACAAAACCCTCTTCCGCGAAATAGGGGTCTACACCCTCTTCATGACCGCCACAGTGCTGGCAGGCAACATCAAACTCTTCAACTCCATCTTCATAGCCAAAGAAAGCCTGGCCGCGGCAGGCATCTACACCATTGCCTGCTACATAGCCAACGTGGTGGAAATACCCTACCGCTCGCTCGGTGCCATCTCCAGCCCCATCATCTCCCAAGCCGTAGCCACCGGCAACATGGACGAAGTGAACCGCCTTGGGCAGCAAGTGTCGCTCCACCAGCTGCTTGTAGCCTGCATGCTGCTCTTCTTCATCTGGATAAACCTCACGCCCCTCTTCGCCGTCATCCCCAACGGAGCCGACTATGTGTCGGGCATGGGCGTGGTGCTCTTTCTGGGCATAGCCAACATCCTCAACTCCACACTCAGCATCTCCACCAACATCCTCAACTTCTCGCGCCACTATGCCTTCTCGCTCCTCTTCATCTCCCTGCTCACCGTCACCGCCATCCTCCTCAACCTCCTGCTCATACCCAAATGGGGTGTCACCGGCTCGGCCTGCGCCACCCTGGCCGCCTACGTGGTCTACTTCACCCCACTGCTCACCCTCCTGTGGCTCAGGCTTAAAGTAACCCTCTTCAGTCGCAAACAACTCCACGTGCTGCTCTTCACCCTTGCCCTGTTCGGACTCAACACGCTGTGGGAATGGCTGCTCTCACCCCTTTTCGGGCTGATGGGCAACAGCCTATGGGCCATACTTCTCCAAGCCCTTGTGCGCACAGCCTTCTTCGCCGCTATCGCCATTGTATTCATCCGCCGCATGAACATCTCGGCCGATGTAAACAACCTGCTCAAAAAACTGAAGCTCTAACAGTTGGCGGCATTCCAAAGTCGATTTCAACCCACCTCCTCCCATACCCTTCGGCAAGGGCACCTTCGCTCGTTCACCCTTTCTTCAGCGTCAGTTCTCCCATATTTCTCCCATCCTGCATGGGAGAAATATGGGAGAAATATGGGAGAACTAAAGGTGAAGTAGCGAAGAATGGTTGAACAGTCTGATAGCCCCAGGGGGAAAAAACACAATGTACGTTATGAAATAGATTGGCGGCCGCGCGTCTTCGACGCGCGGC
>JAFXMW010000104.1 GCA_017530105.1 Bacteroidales bacterium | reverse complement strand
CAGTGGACAGCCTCACCGCAACAGTGATGTGGCAACCCGGTGGAGAGGAGGCACTTTGGATGGTGGAGCTGTCGTGTGCCGACACACAGACGGTAACCCAATCAAACACTCAAACCGTGACCTTCACCGACCTTATGCCGCTGACACACTACACTATGCGGGTAGCAGCCGTCGACAAACACAACCGAATGAGCGAGTGGAGCCAGCCGTTGGAGTTCACCACGCTGGACACAATCCATACCATCGGTGCGCCAACTGTTGAGGATGGAGGTGTTGCGATATATCCCAATCCGGCGCACGGCAGTGTGACCATCGAGGCAACAAGTCCTGCAACAGTCACGCTCCTCAGTCTCAACGGACGTGCGGTCAACACTTGGACGACAGCCTCGGGAACCATGACAATAGACTTGTCAGCAGTTCCGCAGGGGGGCTATTTCGTCAAGGTAGTATCACGCGGCAGTGTGACAGTCAGAAAGTTGATAGTGAAATAACACCACAGACACTATCGGCAACAAGGGTTTCAGCAGCCTGTGATACCTTCCATATAAAACCGGATGAAACAACAGATTGAAGATGAAAAATAATAACAAGAACTCTATTCTCGACTGGGAGAAGCTGAGGAGCCAGCCGCCGCTGGTTCAGGCCATCTCCATCCTGTCGCTGGCGATGCTGGTGGCGATGGTTTTCACGACGCGGCAGTACATCGTCACCTTGCCGTGGTTCACGTATGTGGCGCTTGCGGGCGGCATCTGCCTCTTTCTCGGGATATTCCTCTACGCCTACAAGAGCCGGTTGCAGACCGTCGGCAAGTACTTCTTCGGCTTTGTGGTGATTGTGTATGCCGCTCTCATTGTCACCGTCTACGCCGGCAAGGCTATCGGCAGCGAGCGCGAATGGAAAGACCTTGAGGTCGAATCGTACTATGTTCATAGCACCAGCGGAATCAAACTAAAGGGTCCGTCGTACCTTGTTGTCTCCATCGACGACCAACCTGTGCATATCTACAAATACGACCAGTCGCCGGAAACGCTGACCAAACGCTACGGATCAGACTTCAACGACTCCGTCACCGTCGACCTGACGGCCCGTCAGATTGTGCCGCACTTCTACGTGAAGCCCAAGGCCTCAATCAAACCGAAAGCCGCCAACGCCGCCGCGCCAAACCCGAAGAAAAGGATACAATAAACTAATGGATTATAAAAGAATACGCATAAGATGCTGAAACTATACAAATACTGTTTCTATAGAATCACGCGGTTCTGGGACCATCCCGTGCATTACTCCTTGTCCTACGACCCGCTGACACAGAAGGTCGATCCGACCCATCTGATATCCTCGATGGGCATCGTATCGCTGCTTCAAATCTCCAACCTCAACACGCTGCTGATCCTGCCCGTTCTGCTGTTCGGCCACCAGCTGTCGGCCAACCTGCTGTGGATTATCGTGGTGGCAATCGCCGTTTTCAACATCTTCATCCTTAACAAAGAGAAGCTGTACGACGACTGCGAGGCACGGTGGAAAGACGAGCCCCCGAAAGCGCGCAAGAGGAACCGCTGGCTACTGATAGCCTACTTCGTCGCCAGCGCCGTGCTGATGGTCGTGTCGTTCAAGATAGTGTATCTCCCGCAATCACTGACCTTGCCCTTCTAGGGGAATTGACTAATTGTATAACCGAAAGAACCTCTATGAACATCTCAGTCTTTTACGGCTCTTCGCTGCCGCGCAACAAGGAAATCGTCGGGATACCCGGCAAACCAACGAAGTATAACCCTTTAAACATATAGAATATGAAGAAAGCAATCATTACCCTCGCTGTGTTGTGCGGTATCGGGCTGATGTGCGCCTGCAAGAGCGGGACGGCAAGCGACATCGCCACAACAGCTGAAATAACATGGACAACCATTGAGGACAAACTGGCCAACGAAATCCCGTTAGACGAGAACGATTGCCTGTTCATCCTTACCGACACCACACTGGACGACGGCCACAGCGAGGGTATCAGCAACCACCTCTTCAATTTCTTATGCGGCTATCCCAAATCCAACAAGTTATTCATAAACGCACGAAAGGACTTCACCAAAGAAGATGGTGACAAGAAATTGTTAGGTCTCATGAATTTGATGTCAATAGACATTGTATTAGCTGAATACGAGAACTATGAAGAGTTCCTTGGCGATTTCCCCATGTTCAAAGGGTGTAAAGGTGCAGAGGAATTATTCAATGCAATTAATGCAAACGGGATTTAACCAATGGACAGAGTCTATAACAACACAATAAAAAAACGGCCTACTCGTTATAGAAATTAAAGCAATACAAACATGGAGAACCTCAGGAAGCATACCTTATGTACTTAAAAACGACGACCAACCCCACAACCTTTAACATCGATTGCCAATGAACATATCTGTCTTCTGCGGAGCCACGCTCCCTCGCAACCCCGAATACATCAACGCAGCACATCAACTGGGCATCCTCCTTGCTCAGCACGGTCACACACTCCTCTATGGTGGCAGTAACCTCGGCCTCATGGGTGTCGTCAGCAGTGCCTCTCTCGAAAGGGGCGGACACGTGGTAGGAGTCATTCCCTCGTTCTTTTCTGAGGAAATCATCCTCTCACAACCCGTCAGCGAACTGGTGCGTGTCGCCACCATTGCCGAGCGGAAAGAGTATCTTATCGCCCACAGCGATGCCTTCATCGCCCTTCCCGGCGGTATCGGCACCATCGACGAGACCTTTGAAGTTCTTGTAGCCAACCAGCTGGGACTTTGCAGCAAACCCATGGGGTTGCTCAACACCCTCGGTTTCTTCAACCCGCAATACGACATGCTCCGCCGTATGGAAGCCGACGGCCTCTACAACCTCACCGATGCCCGATACCTCATCATAGACGACCAACCCGAAAGCCTCCTCCAGATGCTTGCCGCCTTTGTACCCCTACCCAACGACGGCCCCGTAGCCCGCCGCCTCCGCAACAAAGCCTAACCCTGCCCAATGGCACAAAGTTATCTCCTTACCAAATCCAAATACATCCGTGGCCTGCAATGCGACCGCGCATTATGGCTTGATGTCTACAACCCAAAACTGGCCCGCTACACTGCCGAGCAAATGCGCCGTTTCGACCATGGACGCGAGTTTGAATACGCTTTCAAAGACACCTTCCCCGACGGCATCGACATCAGTGCCGAACTCAAACGCAACACCGACGCCTACCCTATCTTGACTGCACAGTTATTAAACCAAGAGGAAGAAGTAAATCTCTTCGAGGCGGGCTTTCTCTATAACGATGTCCTCGTCCTTGCCGATGTAGTCCACCGCCGCCCCGACGGCACCCTCGACATCTACGAGGTCAAATCCGGCTCCACCCTCAGCGAGACATACAAACGGGATGCCGCCCTCCAGCATTACGTCATCGCCCACTGCTGGGAGGTAAACAAGTTCTGTGTGGTGTACAATGGGATGTCTGACAAGTCGGACTTGTCAGACAGGTCAGACAATTTCAAGGTTGTTGACCTTACCGACGAGCTGGCCGCCCAGCACTCCGAGATAGAAAACAATATAGCTTTGATGAAAGAAATCCTCCAACACGGCGAACCTGCCACCCCCACAGGCCAGCACTGCCTGGAGCCTTACGCCTGCCCTTACCAGCACTACTGCGCCCAAGGCATCCGCCAAATGTCGCTCTTCTGAATCAACGCCACAGACTGGCCACAGCCTCGTCATAGCGGCGCAGCGACCCGCTCTTCATAATAGTTTTGTACTGCTTCTTGTCCGGCAACACCGTCTGATACTCCCAGAAGGCATGCAAGCGGGTCAATATCTGACTGTCGCCCTGCAGTGTCTCGCAGGCATGGCGATATATTCTGTCATGCATCTCACGCACCACAGCCCGTGGCTCCTTGTCCGAAAACATCCAAGGACATGCCAGCAGCCCGCGCCCCAGCATCACCCCCTTCATTGTCGGAAAACACTGCATCACTGCAGCGACATCATCCACCGAAAGCAAGTCCCCATTATACACCACCGGCAACCTGCACCCTCTCGCAAATCGTCCAAAAGCCTCCTTGTCGGCCATCCCCTTATACTGCTGTTTACCCACACGTGGATGCACCGTCACATGAACCAAGGGCATCTCGTTGACAATAGGCAAAAGGTCCATACCCTCTTCCACGCACTCCAATCCCAGACGCATCTTAACCGAAAACGCCACATCCCGGCGCCGATGCATCTCCTCGGCAATTTCCGCTATCCTATCGGCATGAACCAACAGACCACAACCCCTGCCTGCTCCCATCTGCATCGGAAACGGGCAGCCCATATTCAGGTCTATCCTGTTCCATCCCGCTGCCTGCACAGCATCGCACAGCCTGGCAAATTCATCCCTATCGCGGGCTATCACCTGCGGCACCGTGGGCACACCCTCATTCCGCTCCAAATCTATATCCCACAAATCTTTCCTGCGTGGTGCGCCATTCTCAAGATGGACAAACGGAGTATAATACTCGTCCACACCGCCCACCACCTCGCAATGCGCGCGACGGTAAGCACAATCAGTATAACCCTGCAAGGGAGCAAAAGCAATATAAAACTTGCTCATAGCATCATCCTAAAAAACCGGCTGGCGGTTGATACGATTCACATCGCATCCAACCCCAGCCGGTACTCTTAAATATAAACCTATGAATTAAAATCTCTCTTAGAAAGAATAGCGTACATGCAGCAACACATTCCAAGTGGAGAGGAAGTTATTATACTTATGCCAATTGGGCTCAGTAAAAGTATAGTTGCCTCCCTTGTACTGAAGAATGGTCTCGCTGCTAATCTGCTGGAAGCATCCCCATTCGCTGTTTAACAAGTTGGCAAGGTTGTTGATGTCGGCACCCACCTGAAGAGTGGTTGCGCGTCCGCCAACATTGAAGTAGAACTCCTGGTCAATCTTGAAGTTGATACGGTTCAACCACGGGCAGATTGCACCATTACGCTTACTATACTCGCCACGGTGAGCGCTGAGGTAGCTGTCGTTAGCAATAAAGGATTCATAAGCTGCACGATTCTCCTCGCTGGAGAAAGGCATGGATGCCAGTTCTTCCTTGGTGGGAATGTACACAAGCTGTGCGGTGCTGATACCCGTGCTCTTGTCGGTAGACATCAAGTAGGAGTAGCGAGCTTGGTTGTAACTTCCAACATAGCCCATATTATATCCCTCGTAGAAAACACCAAGTTTTGTGGCAGTGTGGAGACCCTCATAGATAGTGTAACCAGCACTGGCAATGAAACGGTTGGGAGTAACATAGTAGGAATAGCCAAGTTCGTGACTGTTGTCGCCATAAGCATTGCTGATCTGGGCAATGTTATAAACCTGATCGCCTGCACCGTCGGTAGCAGAAATGCTGAAGCTGTGGGTGTAAGCAGCCATGAGGTCAAGACCCCATGCGAAACTCTTGCTCAACTGTGCAGTAATGGAGTAGTACTGACCATGGAGGTCGTTGGCATTGTGCAGATAATAACCGCTCATCTTTCCACCAACACTGTTGACGATGTTCTCGCTTACATAAGTGGGACGTTTGCCAGACTCACCAGGAAGCTGGATGCTGTCGCCAAGTTTATAGCCAAGAGTGTTGGCTACAACCTCGTTGAAACTGTAAGAGTAGATACCTTCCAAGGTTCCCTTGATGCCCAACGGAAGCTTGACATCAACGGCAGCGGAAGTCTTCCAGCTTGTAGGCATACGGAGGTCTTTGGCAAGGATAGTAGTGCTGGTAGGAGCAGGCAAGTCTTGCTGATGGAATGCGTTGCCAGCATATATATTTCTGATGATGTCAGAACGGTCGGGAGCAAACGGGAACACCTGCTGACCGGTCTGGAGGTTGGCAATGTACTGATACTGCAACACATTGGCGTTACCTGCGGCACTAACCAGCCAAACATTGGGGATACGGCCAGTGAAAAGTCCTGTACCGCCACGGACAACAACCTTACGATCCTTTGTCACATCCCAGTTAAATCCAATACGCGGTGACACATTGATTGTGAAGCCAGGAAGGTCGGCAGTGCTGAGGGGGACAGAGAAACTGCTCGTATTAGCTATCTCATAAAAATCTTTGCTGAAGTTGTTGTTCGGGAAAGAGACCATAGGCATTTCAAGACGGAGACCTGCAGTCAGTTTGAAATACTTGCTAAACTCCATTTCGTCCTGTGCATAGATCGAAGCCTGATTGTAGTCGAAGGTGGGGTACACCGTGGCTGTCGGGTCGTCAAGGTTGGCATGGGTAATCATCATCGACAGGGGGTTGCCGCCATTCTTGAAGGTCTCCCATGAGTCGAAGATATACCAGCCAGCACCGCCCTGCATAAAGCCGTTCACAACACGGTTGGTCTCATACTGCACACCGGCAATGAAGTTATGGATACCAGTGGTGTAGGTAATCTCATCGGTGAAGTTAAGCGTACTGACACGACGGGTGTTCATGTAGGTGAAGGGGTCGATACCGAAAGTGGTGTAGAAAGCATATTGTGTTTCACCATTCTTATCGGTGTAGGGCTCAAGAATATCCACTGTGGGGAAGAGGTTACCGTCGAATGAACGGGGCTCGTTCTGATATGACCATGTAGCACGGAGAGTATTAGTACCCTTTCCGTCCAAAATACGGCTGTTCAACTCAGCTGCCAAGGAGGTGAAGTTCTGCTCCTGATAGTAGCGGGCTGACTTGAAATAGAGCGAATATTCCGACTGACGTCCCTGGCTGTTGCGGTTAAAGGTGTAGTCAGTGCCATTAATATTAACCGTAGTGTTGGTACCACCAATGGGGCTCATCGAAGAGGAAGGCTGGTTGGAACCATAAGTGTGGGTGTGGCTGAAACGGATATTGAAGAGGTTGTTCTTATTGATGTTCCAGTCCAAACGGGCAAGCACCTTATAGTCAGGGGTACTCAGTGAATAGCCTTGATAGGGACCCGGGTCATATCCATACTTCTCTTTCAAAAATGAAGCAATCTCATTCATCCGTTCCTCGGTAGGACGGTTGAACGTAGTGCTGCCGCCCCACTTATCACTCTCGCTGGCACGGGCGCGACGGGTGGAACCGGGTACATTATCCATAGTATATTCGGCATTGACAAAAAAGAACAGTTTATCCTTGATAATGGGGCCGCTCAAAGTCAGGCCAACCACATTGTTCAGGAACTGGCTGTTGGGCAACGTGTCTTTACCTACGAGGACACCGCGCAGAGCATCATTGGTAAAGTAGTCGTAGACCGATGCATGCCACTCGTTGCTACCATGTTTGGTAACCACGTTGATGGCACCGCCCTGGAAACCACTGTGACGGACATCGAAGGGAGTGAGGTTGATGGAAATCTGGTCGATAGCATCAATCGAAAGGGGGCTGCCACCAGCAGGCAAGTTAGAGCCAATGCCGAAAGCATTGTTGAACGAAGCACCGTCGACGGTCACCGTCGAACCACGGTAGTTACCGCCACCGGCAGCAAAGCCGCCACCCAACACCGTAGCTTGCGGGGTGAGCTTCATAATGTCGTTCATGCTGCGGCTGGTGGTGGGGATTTTCTCGATGGTCTGGCCACCGATATAAGTACCCGCACCTGAATTCTGGATGTTCATGTTCGAGTATTCACTCTCGGCGGTAACCACGACCTCCTCGAGTGTCACGGCATCGGCCTTCATCATCAGGTCCACGATGACAGTTCCACTCAGTGGGGCGTGAACATCCTTCACCACCAAGGGGCGATGACCCATCATCTCAGCCTTGATGATGTAAGGGCCGCCGGCCACCACTCCGTTGATACGATACGAGCCGTCTCTGTTCGAGAAAGCATGATAAGTGATGCCCGACGGAGTATACACTGCCGTGATAATGGCATCGGACAAGGCTCCATGATCGTCGGTGACATGACCGGCAATCGAAGCCGTAGTCGACTGGGCATAGACTGTTGTGGCAAACAACACTCCCACCAGTACGACAAGCAAACGTTTGATAGTCTTACTCATGATAATGTAATTTTGGTTTATAAAGGATTAATTAACGTTTTTCTTTTCTTTAAAGCACACGGCAAACATCACCGCCACAACCAAGGCGAAAGCAGCGAAGATAAACCATGCCGTGTTCCAGTCGGGTTCGGCGGCATTATACACATAATGGTTCACCACCAGACCTGCCGCCCAAGTGCCGAGCGTGGCTCCCAGCCCGTTGGTCATCAGCATGAACAGACCCTGAGCCGACGACCTGATTTCGTTGTCGGTATTGTTATCCACATACAGCGAGCCGGAAATGTTGAAGAAATCAAACGCAACACCGTAAACAATGCAGCTCAACACCAGCATCCACACCCCGCTACCGGGGTCGCCAAGACCGAACAGACCAAAGCGCAACACCCAAGCAAACATCGAAATAAGCATCACCTTCTTGATGCCGAACCGCTTCATGCAGAACGGTATCAACAATATGCACAGCGTCTCCGACAGCTGGCTAATCGAAATAAGCGCGTTGGCATTGTTGGCACCCCACGCATTGGCATACTCAGGCAAATCCTTGAAATGGGAGATATAAGGGTTGGCATAGCCATTAGTGACCTGCAACGATGCACCCAGCAACATAGAGAAAATAAAGAACACTGCAAAATCACGTTGCTTGAACAGTCTGAAAGCATCCAAACCCAACGCTGCAGCCAACGACTTGGTCTCCTTGCCCTTGGCAACGCAAGGACAATGTGTCAATGTCAACGCATAAAGGCTCAAAATGATACTCAACAACCCCGAAATCTGGAACTGACCCGTGGAATGTTGCAACTGAATACCGGTCTTGGTCTTAATGAAATTGACACACAGCATACTGCAAATAAAGCCAATCGTGCCGAAAACCCTGATGGGCGGGAAATGTTTCACCGAATCGAGTCCAGCCACCTCGAGGGCATTGTAGGCGACCGAATTGGAGATGGCAATCGTGGGCATGAAGAATGCCACACTTACAGAATACAACAAGAAAAGGATACCAAAATCGACCCCGCTCCCCAGTCCGTGGGCATAGACCGCCACCCCAAGCATAAAGGTACCCGCCAGTGCATGGCAGTACGACAGCATCCGCTGGGCTGGTATCCATTTGTCGGCTATCATTCCAACTATAGCGGGCATGAAAATGGACACCACGCCCTGCATGGCAAAGAACAGCCAAATACGGTCGCCCAACCCGATGCGGGCCAAATAGCCCCCCATCGAGGTGAGGTAAGCACCCCACACCGCGAACTCCAAGAAGTTCATTATTATCAGTCGTAACTTGATATTCATAAGACTTATTGTATATTTCGCTTAATATTCCAAAAGGCAAAAGTACAAAATTTTTATATATTATTTGTTAAAATGCACAAAAAAAAATCTAATTTAACACACACACCTCCAGCAGTGCCCTCCCACCTCCATACAACGCCCCGGAAAACACTTTTCGACTCCGTTTCTGCACCGCTCATTGTCAGCCTTTTGCCCATTACATATATATCACAT
>JAFXMW010000103.1 GCA_017530105.1 Bacteroidales bacterium | reverse complement strand
TGCCAAGGCCACTCCGCCACAATCGACGCCTCCAGCTGGCCCGAAGGCACCTACATAGCCATTGTCCGCACCCCCGCAGGTGCCTCCTCGCAGAAACTGACCATAAAACGATAACCCGATAACAACCGTGCAGGCAACCCATGGTTCGCTCGTTCACCCCCAGTTCTCCCATATTTCTCCCATATTTCTCCCATCCCGGATGGGAGAAATATGGGAGAACTGACGGATAAGAAACGGTGAAGGAGCGAACCTACTGTTCGTCTCTATTTGTTGACAATCTTGCGGGTGGCAATGCCTGACGGAGTGGTGGCCTGCAGCAGGAACACACCTGACGAGGGAAGGAGCAGCGTGGCTGACGTTCCTTCGGCAAAAACGGTCTGCAGCAGACGGCCGTCGAGGCTGAAGAGTTTCAGTTCGGTGGGTTCGCCACAGGGGAGAGTCACGGTGCAGCTACCGTGTGCGGGGTTGGGAGTGACAGTGAGAGCAAGGGTTTCCGCTTGGTCTATGCCCACGGGTAATTCGATGGTGGTGAAAACCACCGGGTACCATTCGCCATAGGCATCCTCACCGCAACGGGAAGCCACCAATACGGTGTAACGGGTGTTGGGCATGAGCGGAGGCAAGTCGATGTTGGGTTGGCTGACTATAGCTGTTTGGTAGCCAAGGGTATCGTTCCCGAACCTCACTTCCCACTCACTGATACCATCGCGGTCACCCCATGAGACACGGTATCCGTTGACGAGACTGTCAGGGGTAAAGGAGAGGTTATTGTCGTGCACGAATCCATGATCAACCCTGCCACAGGGACTGTGGAAAAGTACGGAGTCCCATTCCCCATAGATGCTGCCGTCGCACACAGAGCGGAGATAGAAGTCGTAGTCGGTGTTGTTGTCGAGGTCGAGGGCAGAGATAAACAGATAATGGTTATGGTTGTTCACCTGCAACACTGTACCTGTGCCGAGGGCAAAGCCATGTAGACCGTACTCCACTTCCCATGATTGGGGTTCTGAGCTGCTCGACCATTGCAGGGAATAATATGTGGGGATGTCCGGGGTGGCAACAATTACTAAGTCAAGCACCGTGGCGCAGGTGTCGGGGAGTGTGCGGAACTGGAGGGGAACCCAGTTGCCGTAGATGCTGTCGGAGCAGCGGGTGCGGAGATATAGGTCGTAGTGGGTATTGGCTATCAGACCGATGAGGGTGACAGTGTTGGCTGAGAGAAACACTGAGGTGCCACTGCCTTGGGAGAAGCCTGCCAGACCGTATTCCAGCTCGTAGCCGCTCACAGTGCCGGTGGTGCTCCATTCAATCACCGCCTCGTGGATGTCGGGGGTTGCCGTCAGACCGGTGATGGAGGCACAGGTGTCGGGGTTTGTGAGGAACTGGAGGGAAGTCCATTCGCCATAGATGCTGTCGGAGCAGAGGGTGCGAAGGAAGACACTGTAAAGGGTGTTGGCGGCAAGGCCTGTAAGGGTGGCGGTGTTGTTGGTGAGGGTAAGACGGGTGCCGCTGCCCAAGGAGAAACCGGCAAGGCCGTATTCCAATTCATAGCCGTTGACCACGGCGGTGGTGCTCCAATTGAGGGTAGTTTCGTGGGTGGCTGGGGCAGCCGTCAGCCCGGCAATGGCGGCACAGGTGTCGGGAGGGACAACCGGTATGGTGTCGTGCCACAACAGGAGGTTGTCGACACAGAGGTATGAACCCTGTTGCATGTTTTCGCTGGCGGAGGAGAGGAGGATGACAATGAGGGAGTCGGGAGCCTGCTCGGGGAAGGAGGAGTCGAGCGAGTGGAGGGAGAGGTAATCGACGGTGAAGGGGGAGTAGTTGGCGATGTCGGTGAGGGAGGTGTTGGCGCCACCGCCCACCACGTCGCGCTGCTGGGTGACGGGGTTGTAGTGGGTGCCGAGGAGGATGACTGCACCATTGTCGCCGCTGACGGCGGAGTGGTATTTATAGCTACCCGTCAGTCTTGAAGGTTCAAAACCGTTGAGGGCGATGCCCCCGGAGATGAGTTCGTTGACATCCATTGTGGCCAGCGATGCCAGAATGTCCTCGACACTGTCCATGTTGGAAAGGAGGTTGCTCACTATGGGTATGAAGGTTTCGAGGTCGACGGCACCGGTGGAGAGTACTGAGGGGAAAACAGTCTGGGTGAGCATGGAGTCGAGTTGGGACTCCACAAGGCTGTAAATGTTATCAAAGATTAGATCCTCGAGCATGAAAGTCTGCAGTTTGGCAGCCGAGTTGCTGTCGGGTACGGAACCTGTCTCGCGGCTTATCTTCATCAAGGGTAAGTTAGTATTGATGTTGAGGTTTAGAACGGGGACGGTCTCGTTGACCGGATAGGAGAGGTAGTTCCATCCGGTGGGATAGGGACAGCTGTCGTGGATAGGGAAACTCATGCCGAAAAAGGAAAGGCTGTAAGCCGGATGGGAGGTCCACTGTTCGAAACTGCCGTGGGGTACCGGCATGGAGGTCTGCGCCTTGAGGCTGCCCAGGAGCAAGAGGCCGAGGGCAAAAAGAATTGTTTTCTTTTTCATTGTGTAGTGTTTTTTATTGGTTATAATATTGGATTCCATGGATGGGGATAGTTTTATTGTTTGCAATGTTTAAGAAGTTGCTCGGCGAGGCCAATGCTGTAGCCGTTGCTGTGGAAGAGGATGCGGCCGCGGCGGTCCACCACGGCCACAAGGGGGTATTCATATTTGTCGAGTTTGAGGGCTTGGGCAAGAACCTTCTCGGCGGGGTCCTGCACACCGGAGGCGATGCCGGTGACATCGGTGTTGGGGAGCCGGTTGAGTTCGCGGTTGGCGGGGTCGGTGGTGACAGCAAAGGTCATGCCTCCCCACTGGCGGAAAGCGGTGCTGTGTTCAAGCATCTCTTTGACGAGGTGCTTGGCTGGCTCGCGATGGGGGCCGAGAAAGGCAAGGATACACCCTGTATTGCCTGCATAGTCGGCGAGGGGAACCCCGTCGATGAGTTCAAAGCCTTCGGGCAACTTGGGCAGTTCGCCAAGGTTGGCTGTTTGGGGTACAAGCGGAAGGAGGATAATCTCTTTGGTGAGCCGTTCACCGGCTTTGACTTGGAAGAATTCCATGCGGCTGCGGACGGTGCCGTCGGGGTAGCGGTTGCCGGTGGAGAGGCAATAGGTGCCGGGCTCAAGGGAGATGGTGGCGGGGAAAGAGGCCATGCGTGGGTCGTCCTCGAAGTCGAAGGTGCGGAAGTCGCCGTTCTCAAGCTTTTGGAGGGTGAAGTGGGGGTAGTAGATGGGTTTGGCGGGTTCTTTGCCGCGGTAGGTTAGGGTTAATTGGGAATTGAGAATTGAGAATTGAGAATTGTCGGTTTCTGATTTGTGGTTGAGGTCGGTCTTTTGCCAGGCGGTGCCGTCCCAGACGTAGATGGTATTGGTGGCGTTGTCGAGGTAGGCGGGTATTTCGGCAGCACGGCAGGCGGCCACGAAGAAGATGTCGCGACTGTGGGGGTCGGCATGGCGCAGGCGGTAGACTCCCACTGGCGAGACGGGACAGTTGTAGTAGTTGCCCGTGTCGTCGACGGCGATGCTGTCGAGGATCCACTGATGGATTTGGTCGGATGTCATGCCCTTGAAGGAGGAGAGTTCCTTGCGGTAGGGGCGCACCAGCTCGTTGCTGATTCTTGCGGGGAGGATGCCTTTCTTATAGACCTCATAGGTATAGGGACGGTTGGTGCAGGTTCCTTTGGCGTGGTCCAGCCAGTCGAATTCTGTTTCGTGGGCTTGGAGCACATCGGCGGTGATGTCGCGCAGGTCTTTGTCGGAATAGGACTTAAGATAGTCGTAGATGTGTTCGCCTGAGCGGTACTGGCCAGGCCAGTGCTCAAAGTATTTGTATATCTCGGCATAGTTGCCTTCGGACTTTTGGATGATTTCCCACACTTGGGCATCGGAGAACAGTTTCTGGTTCCAGAGCCAGTTCTTGGGGAGATAGCTCTTGAAGTTGTCCTTGGTGGGGAAGGTGGCGGTGTAGGCGTTGCGCAGGGAGTCTTCGTAGGCGAGGCGACGGGCGTTGGCAGCAGCCTTCTCGGGGGTGGCTTCTACTTTGGCTTTGCCGGGTGCTGGGGGGACTATTTCTAAGAGGATGTCGGACGGGTCAGACTTGTCGGAGAGGGTTAGTGTTATGGCGCTGTCTTGTCTTACATCGAGTTTGCTGAAGGTGTAGCGGGTGCCGTCGGTGACCCAGACAAGGATGTCGCCAAGGCCGGTGGTGAGGGAGGCCTGCCCTTTGGCATCGGCCTGGTAGGTGGCCAGGGTGTAGTACTCGGCGTAGTTGTACATCTTGAATTTGATGGTGGCATCAGGGAGAGGCTTGCCCTGAGGGTCGGTGACGGTGACGGTGACACGGCGTGTGGGGGCATAGTGGCTGAGGAGGTTCAGCTCGCTGTAGAGGGCGGTCTGCTTGACCACCTCTTCGTCGCCATGATAACGGCCAAAGGCTTTGGAGTGAACCATCAGACAGCGTGTGGAGGGAACGGAGAACCAGCCCATGTTGAGCTCGGGGTCCGGCTCGCAAGCACCAAGGAACTTCCATTCGCCGCCCTTGCCGTCGGGGTTGGCTATCCAGACTTCGACCCAGGCGTGGTTGTCGTCGCAGTGCGCCCAGCGGGGTGTATAGCACTGGCGGGCAGGGATGCCCACGGAGCGGAGTGCGGTGACGGCAAAGGTGCTCTCCTCTCCGCAACGGCCGAGGGAGGTGCGCATGGTGGCCAAGGGGGCACTGGTACGGCTGTCGGCGGCACGGTAGGCCACATGCTCGTGGCACCAATGGTTGACCTCGAGGGCGGCCTGCTCCATAGTGAGGTCTTTGACGCGGTCTTTCAGTTCGCGGTAAAAGACCATGCGGGCAGTATCGAGGTTTTCATTATTGACGCGGTAGACCAGCACAAAGTGGCGGAAAATGTCTTCGGGGACGGCTTTGCCCCAAGGCATTTGTTCGCGGGCGGTAAAGGCATAGCGCACTTGATTGAGGTAGAAGGCCGGGGTGTAGTCGGCGAGGTCGCTGTAGGGCATGTAGGCGTAGAGGAATTGCATGGCCTCGCGCTCGGCACGACTGAGAGTGTCTAACTGCAATTGAGAATCGAGGGCTGAGAATTGAGAAAGACGGGTCTCGTAGTCCTGTTCCACCTGCTGGCGGTAGGTGCGGTCGGTGAGGAAATGGGGATTGCGGTGGCAGGAGGAGAGGGATAGAATTAATAGCATTAAAAGAATGGATAGCGGTCTTGTTTTCATAGGGTTGTTGTTTTTATTAGTTGTATTACTGTTTCGGGGTCGGTTTGTATGGTGCCATCGGGCAGGGTGGTCTTGCAGGAACCGTGGATTTCGGTGACACCTGTCTCGCGGACGATGCGCGCTGCATTGCCGGGGGTGACACCGGCACCGGCAAGAATGGTGATACGCCCTGCCGCCTGCCGGACAAGAGTGCGCAAGGTGGGGATGCCCAGCTCGGCAGAGGGTTGGCAACCCGAGGTGAGGATGCGGTGGCATCCGGTGGAAATGACCTCTTCGAGGGCTTCGACGGGGTCTTGTTTGATTTCGTCAAAAGCACGGTGGAAAGTAACCTGCATGGGCGCGGCAAGTTGAACAATACGGCGTGTAAGTTCCTTGTCTATTCGTCCCTCTGGGGTGAGGAAACCCACCACGACGGCATGGGCACCCAGCCGGCGACATTGCTCCACTTCGCCACAGATGGTTTCGTATTCTGTCGGCGAATAGCAAAAGTCCCCGTCGCGGGGACGCACCAGCACATGAGTGCGGAGCTTTAGCTGGCGTACACAATAGTCGATGTCTTCGACGAGGGGTGTCAATCCCCCAACCTCGAGTTTCCGGCACAATTCAATGCGCGAGGCACCTCCTTTTAGGGCATTCTCAGCCGACTGGCGGGAATTGGCACATATCTCTACTATCATTGCATGTGGGTATTTAGAAATTGAATTTGGTCTTTTTCATCCTGTCGAGGAAGGAGACATTCTCGTGGACAATGGCTTCTATCTCGTGGTCGAAATTATGGTCGGTAGTTTGACTGAAACTCACTTTGATGGGAAGATAATAGATGGGAAGGCCAACCATGAGTTCGGAGCCTGCCAACTCGCGGAGACGGACGGCATCCTTCTCAGTGGTGAGGATAATCTTGCGCGAGCCCTTGAGTTGTTCAAAAGCCTTGCGGATGGCCTTGAGGTCGCCAGTGGTGAAACGGTGATGGTCGGCATAGCGCAAAGCAGAGACAGAGCATAAGCCGGAGACGTATTGAACCATGGGTTCGGGGTGGGCGATGCCCGTCACCACCAAAGCACTGTCAATAGTGTCCAAAGGCAGTTCAGCCGTGCCCATCAACGGCAAGGGGTGGCAATAGTCAATTTGGCTGAAAAAGACCTTCTGGTGAGGACGGAGTTTCAGCCGTGAGATGTAATTGTGCCTGTCGACAGGATTAATCTGCCGCGGAGCCTTGGTGATGACCACCATGTTAGCCCGACGGCACGCAGAACGGAACTCCCGCAGGTCGCCGAAAGGCATGATGTAGTCCTTGAAATAGGGGTTATCGTATTCGGTAAGCAGGATGTTGACCGTAGGCTTTATCTGCCGGTGCTGGAAAACATCATCCATCACAATAAGCTGTGGCGGCACCTCGCGTTGCAACAACTGCAGCACTCCCGCAACACGTCTTTCGCACACGGCAACCGTTATCTTGGGGAACTTGACGGACAACATGGCGGGTTCGTCGCCCAACCGAGAGGCACTGTGGCTGCCATCGTCGAGTATAAAGCCCCGGGTCTTGCGGCGGTAGCCCCGGCTAAGCAAGGCAGTCTCATATTGTCCGGACAAAAGCTGCAACAGATACTCCACATGGGGTGTTTTGCCAGCCCCTCCGGCACACAAATTGCCCACACCAATGGTAGTGACCGGCGGAGCCACCTGCTTTTTGACACCTATCGCGAACATCAAATTGCGAAACCAGACCCCCACAGCATACCACATTGTCAGGGGGAAAAGATACCAAGAAATTGTCTTACGGAACGACATAACGAACAAAACTTAATAATGAATGACAAATAATAACACGATGCAAAAATACATAAAAAAAACGACTTGGCAGGCAAAATAAACTTTTTTGTGAAAAAAACATTCTATATGTGAAAAAAAATGTATTTTTGCAATTCTCAATTACCTTAAAAACATGCAAAATTCACGACAGATAAACAAAGACCTCCACTATGTAGGCGCAAGCGACAGAAAGCTCGCATTGTTTGAAAACATCTACCCCATCCCCCGTGGTGTATCGTATAACAGTTATGTCCTGCTGGACGAGAAAACCGTGCTTTTGGACACTGCCGATGCCGCCGTGGGAGCGCAGTTTTTCGAGAATGTAGCCGCCGTGCTGAATGGCCGGAAACTCGACTACCTTGTGGTGAACCACATGGAACCCGACCACTGCGCCCTGATAGAAGACCTGCTGCTGCGCTACCCCGAAGTGACCATCGTCACCAATGCCAAAGCAGCGAACATGATACGGCAGTTCTTCAACCTTGACATCGACAACCGCCTGCAAACCGTTGCCGAAGGAGCCACCCTGTGCACCGGCCGCCACACCCTCACCTTTGTCATGGCTCCCATGGTACACTGGCCCGAAGCCATGGTCACCTACGACACCACCGACAAAGTACTCTTCTCGGCCGATGCCTTCGGCACTTTCGGTGCCCTGAACGGCAACATCTTTGCCGACGAAGTAAACTTCGACCGCGACTGGCTGGACGATGCCCGCCGCTACTACATCAACATTGTGGGCAAGTATGGTATGCAGGTGCAAAATCTGTTGAAGAAAGCCTCGGCTCTCGACATCGAGATGATTTGCCCGCTGCACGGCCCAATATGGCGGAAAGACTTGGGCTACTACATCGACAAACACGTCACCTGGAGCAGCTACAAGCCCGAAGAGCGTGGAGTGCTAATCATCTACGGCAGCATCTACGGCCATACCGCAGCCGCAGCCGAAAAGATGGCCTCCCTGCTGGCCGAACACGGCATTAAAGGCATAGCCATGTACGACGCCTCCCACACCCATGTCAGCCAACTGGTGAGCGAGTGCTTCCGCTACAGCCACCTCGTCCTCGCCTGCTCCACCTACAACGCCGGCATCTTCACACCCATCGAAGACCTCCTCCACGACCTCAAAGCCCATGCCTGGCAGAACCGCACCGTGGCCGTCATCGAGAACGGCACCTGGGCAGCCCAAAGCGGCAAACAGATGCGCACCCTGCTCGAGGAGATGAAGAACATCACCATCCTGGGAGAGGACATCTCACTTAAATCGGCCATGAAAGAGAACCAGCTGGAAGACATGAAATTCCTTGCCGACCTCATTGCCGTCAACCTTAACAACGAATAATACATTGCCACCCATTAACACCCACACAATATGAATACCCACAACCAGAACGCCCTGTTCAAACTGAGCTACGGCCTCTACGTCCTCACCGCCCGCGAGGGAGACAAAGACAATGGCTGCATCATCAACGTGGCTCCTCAACTGACCGACACCCCCCTGCAGATGCTCGTGTCCGTCAACAAACAGAATTACACCCACGGTATGATTGCCCGCACGGGATTGTTCAACATCTCGCTCCTCACCGAACACACACCCCTGCACATCATCCAGCATTTCGGCTTCCAAAGCGGGAAGGATGTAAACAAGTTCGAAAACAGCCTGACCGATATGCGCTCCAGCAACGGGCTACGCTATGTGCCACGCTACACCAACGCCTACATCAGCGGCAAGGTGAACCAGATGGTAGACCTCGGCACCCACACCCTCTTCATTGCCGAGATCACCGAGTCGGTGCTCCTCAACAACGACCCCTCCCTCACCTACGAGTACTACCACCAGCACATCAAACCCAAGCCCGCAGCCATGGCAGAACCCACCGGCGACGGTAAGACCCGCTGGGTGTGCCAGACCTGCGGCTATGTGTACGAGGGCGACGAAATGCCAGACGACTTCATCTGCCCATGGTGCAAACACGGCAAAGCCGACTTTATCAAGATTACTGATTAAATTATTAACCTATTAAAAAACAATATTATGATTAACAAAAAAGTAGCAGACCTGCTCAACGAGCAAATCAATAAAGAGCTCTACTCCGCCTATCTCTACCTCGACATGAACAACTATTTCCAGCAGCGCGGCCTCAACGGCTTCGCCAACTGGTACATGATCCAAGCCCAGGAAGAGCGCGACCACGCCATGCTTTTCTACCAGTACATGCAGAACAACGACTGCCCCGTCACCCTCGACGCCATCGCCAAGCCCGACAAGGTCTTCAAGGCCGACATGGATGTGTTGAAAGCCGGACTGGAACACGAAGAGTATGTCACCGCCAGCATCCACACCATCTATGATGCCGCCTACAAGGTAAAAGACTTCCGCACCATGCAGTTCCTCGACTGGTTTGTCAAGGAGCAGGGTGAAGAGGAAACCAACGCCCGCGACATGATCACCAAGATGGAACTCTTCGGCAACGATCCCAAGAGCCTCTACATGCTTAACCAAGAACTGGCCGGCCGCACCTACAGCGCCCCCAGCCTGGTACTCGACTAAAAGCAGTACGTTACAAAAAAGTGAAAGCGCGTCCTCTACCGGGCGCGCTTTTTCCGTTGTTATTCACTCCCTTTTCAGTAATAATTCATTCTATTACTCCACATTTTGACATATCAATAACAACCACGGAATAACCACCCAAACAAAGCAATAACACGAGCATAACGCTTCGTGATTTCTCATTGAAACCCGATGCAAAAAAACAAAAAAAACGACATGACAAAAATAATTTCACCATGTCACGAAAAAGTAGTATCTTTGCACTTGAAATAAAAACACCATTTTTGATATGACAAACAGCGTAAATCTGAATATCAATCTACCACGGAGTGACAGGGCATTCCTTCTCATGCTGGGTAAACGCATGGGCTGGAACGTGCAGGAGATACCTACACCTGATGCACTTTTTGACCCCGAAAGCGGTGAATACCTCAACGAGGAGACAATGCAAGCCATTCGCGATGTAGAAGACGGCAAAAACGTTGTTCGCTGCAAAAACATTGATGAGCTTTTGGCAGCGATATGAAAAAACACTATGAGCTGGAGTATAGCAGCAAGTTCCTAAAAGACTTGAAACTTGCCAAGCGACGTGGACTTGACCTTCGCCAACTCAAAGTCGTAACCGACTTGTTGCAAAACGGAATAATCCTTCCAGTTCAGTATCGTGACCACCTTTTGACTGGCAACTATAAAGGATATCGTGAATGTCACATCAACCCTGATTGGTTGCTTATCTACAAGAAGAAAGATGCAATTCAGATTATCTCACTTTTACGAACAGGAACACATTCTGACTTATTTCAAAAATAATATTAACCCTAAAAATCAAAAAATACAATGAGTAAAAAATTCATCTGCCCCGTGTGCGGCTATGTTTATGAAGGCGACACCATGCCCGAGAAATGCCCCATCTGCGGCAAACAAATGCAGGAAGTGAAAGAGGACATCAAGACCTGGGCCGCCGAGCATATCGTCGGTGTGGCAAAGGATGCCCCCGAAGACATCAAGGCCGACCTTCGCATGAACTTTGAAGGCGAATGCAAGGAAGTGGGCATGTACCTGGCCATGGCCCGCGTGGCTCACCGCGAGGGCTATCCCGAGATTGGCCTCTACTGGGAGAAGGCCGCTTTCGAGGAGGCTGAACACGCCGCCAAATTCGCCGAGTTGCTGGGCGAAGTGCTCACCGACAGCACCGCACAGAACCTGAAGATGCGCGTTGACGCCGAGTATGGTGCCACCGCCGGCAAGACCGACCTCGCCAAGCGTGCCAAGGCTCTGAACCTCGATGCCATCCACGACACCGTCCATGAGATGGCACGCGACGAGGCTCGCCACGGCAAAGCCCTCGAAGGCCTCCTGAACCGCTACTTCAACAAATAAGAAGTCGAATAACAAAAAACAACCAGCGGGCATCCCATAGGATACCCGCTGTTTTATTTTCACTCCTCCTAAGCTTGTTTTACACTTGTTTTACACTTTTAAAGTGTAAAACAAGTGTAGAAAAAGTGTAAAACAAGCGGAATGTAACCGGTTCTACGGCTTCTGCCGGAGTGTAAAAGCACACCGGCATTAGGCAGAACGGCCTATTTTTTTATGTAGGAGAGGAAATCGAGGTCGATGCTGAGGGCAATGAAAGGTTTCAAAAGCCACGACTTGGCGGTGACATCGTCGATGGTCTCGGACTTGAGCACAGAGCCCTCTTCGTAGCCCGACACTAGTACATTGTATTCGGCAATGTTGACGCCCACCGTGAAATAGAAGAAATCGACAAAGCGGAACGAGGGACCCACGTAGAAGTTTTTGAAAAGGTTACTGCCGCCGAAGCCGACATAGATGCCCACATCGTAGGCAAAATCCTGGTCGAATTTGCGCAGTTCGGGGGTTTTGAGATTGGTCTCCCCTATCTTGACCGATTTATGATCCTTGTTGAAATACTGAGTCAAGTCCCACAGCATTACCGAGGCACCGGTGACAAAGTCGAACTCGATGTTGCCTGCATTGCGGTTGCGGAGCACTTTGTTGTAGGTGCCGAGTTCTTCAGCGGGTTGCAGACGGACCTCCCAATTGGGGGTGCGGTAGAAACGCATGGCAATGCCCTGTATGGCGCGCACTTTCTTTTTGCGGTTGGTGGCATCGGCCACTTTCGACTCGGCGTCCTTGGCACGTTGCAAGAGGTATTTGTTGGCCTCCTCCTTGCGCACGTTCTCCAACTCGGCCTGATGCACCAGCCCCCTCAGCGAGTCCACCAGATGGCGGTAGTGGTCGCGGTCGGCCTCAATCTTGTTCTGGTCGACGCCTGATTTGGTGAAGATTTCCTTATAGAACCGCTCTTTTTCGGCCATCAAGGCTTCGCGCTCCTGCACATTGCGCAGCATAGTGCTGTCCACCACTTTCACCACCACGGTGTCGGTACGTTGAAGGACAAGGGTGTCGGTGCGGAACAGCAGGACTGTGTCGCGCAGCCGCACGGTGTCCTGCCCTTGGGCAAGACCCGCAACAAGCATACACATCAACAGTGCAAGAAAAAATCTATATTTCATCGTATTGAAAATAAGCTTTCAAAAGACTGTTATTCTTTCAACAAAGCCAGCACTTCGGGCATAGAGAGGGTGCTCTGGGTGCCGGAGGTCATGTCTTTAACGGTGAGGGTTTGGGCGGCGATTTCGGTTTCGCCCACGAAAATCACATACGGCACATGGCAACGGTTGGCATAGTCCATCTGCTTTTTCATCTTGGCGTTGTCGGGGTAGATGAGTGTGCTGACGCCGGCGGCACGCAACTGTGCGGCACAAGTGATGGCGTAGGGCAGGCTGTCGGCACCGAAGTTGATGAAGAGGGCACGCGCCGACTGGCCAAGACTGGGAGGGAATTTGTCGAGCTCGGTGAGGACATCGTAGATGCGGTCGGCACCGAAGGAGATGCCCACCCCCGACACATCGGGCATACCGAAAATGCCCGTCAAATTGTCGTAGCGGCCACCGCCACAGATGCTGCCGATGCTGACGTTGCGGGCCTTGACTTCGAAGATGGCACCAGTGTAGTAGTTGAGACCGCGGGCCAGAGTCAAATCCAACTCCACCTCGCAGTGGGGTTTCACTTGATTGATGTAGCCGAAGAGTTCTTTCAATTCTTCCACACCTTTGGTGCCTATTTCGTTGCCGGCGAACAAGGCGGACAATTGCTCCAACTTAGCGGCGGCATCGCCCGATAGGGCAAAAACGGGGTCGAGGGCGGCAACCTGGGTGTCGGTCAGCCCACGCTCGCGCAATTCGGCACGGACATTGTCGAGGCCGATTTTGTCCAGTTTGTCAATTGCCACGGTTATGTCCACCAGTTTGTCGGGGGCGCCGATGTGGTCGGCAATGCCTGCAAGGACTTTTCGGTTGTTGATTTTAAGGGTTACTTCGATACCCAGTTTCTGGAACACGGCATCGATCATCTGTACCAGTTCCAACTCGTTGAGCAAGGAGGCGCTGCCAATCATGTCGGCATCGCACTGGTAGAATTCGCGGTAGCGGCCTTTCTGCGGGCGGTCGGCACGCCACACGGGCTGCAACTGATAGCGGCGGAAGGGGAAGGTGAGCTGGTCGCGGTGCTGGACAACAAAACGAGCAAAGGGTACGGTGAGGTCGTAGCGCAGACCACGGTCGCATATTCTGGGGGCTACCTTGTGATAGTCTTGTGAGAAATCAACCCCGTCCATAAAATCGCCCGAGTTGAGAACTTTGAAGAGGAGTTTGTCGCCCTCCTCCCCGTATTTGCCCATGAGGGTTGAGAGGTTCTCGAGCGAAGGGGTTTCGATGGGTTCAAAAGCAAAGTTCTTAAAGACTTCGCGGATAGTATCGAAAATATAGTTGCGACGTGCCATTTCAGCAGGCAGGAAGTCGCGAGTACCTTTAGGGATGCTACATTTCATAGTATGAGAGATTAAAAATATCCAATAATAACATAAAGACTGTATTTTTATTGTGCTGAAATGAAAAAATATAAGTTGGGCGGCGCTTCGCGCCGCCCAACTTGGTATAGGGTGTTTGGGAAATCCTATGAAATCATAGGATTCCCAATGAGGTTAGCGCACAATCAGTTTCTTGACCATGTTGACGCTGTCGCTGGTGATGCGTACGAAGTAGGCACCCTGGGCGAGGTTGTCGACATCCATCGTCTTGGCGCAGTCGCTGTTGCACTCGAGGGTCTCGGTGGCTACGGTGCGGCCGTTCATGTCGACGACGGCAATCTTAACCTTTCCGTTCACTCCGCTCACGCTGATGGTGGTGGAGTTGCTGGTCGGGTTGGGATAGATGGTGCAGGTGGCTGATGTGACATCGTCGATGCCTTCGCCTTCGGTGCGGAAGTTGGCAGTGACATAGGAGCTATGGTTGCCCTCGCCGCAGTCGGTGCGGACACTGACGGTGTAGTTGGTACGGCGGGTGAGGCCGGTGAGGTTGGCACGCGGTTCGCTGACAGTGGCATCGCTGACAGTGCTGCCGTTGGCATCGCTCACCACTACCTGCCAATGGTCGCCGGTGGCACCGGGTGTCCAGGTGACGGTGGCAGTGGTCTCGGTAATCTCAACCACGGTGAGGTTGGCGACGGGGTCGCAGTCCTCGGAGGGTTGCTCGCCGGTGGTGAAGGTGGACACGGTGCTCCAGGCACTGTAGGTGTTCTGGTCGCAGATGGCGCGCACATATACGTCGTACTGGGTCTCGTAGTCGAGGTTGCTGATAGTGGCGGGTGAGGCGTTGGCACTGACAATGGTTCCAGCGCTATGGCTGAAGCCGTGGGGACCGTACTCAAGCTCGAAGGTGTTGTTGCCTTCGCCGGCTGTCCAGTTGACGGTGACGCTGTTGTCGGCCACGGTGGTATGGACTGCTACGGGAGCCTCGCAGGTGACACCGCCGCTGAGGGTGGTGGCGTTGGTGTTAGTCCAGTTTTCGCTCATCCAGTCGGTGCCGCAGACGGCTTTGACGTAGAAGTCGTAGTCGGTTTCGTCTTCAAGACCGTTGAACACATAGCTGTTGGTGGTAGTGTTGACCTGAGTGCCAGTACCTTGGTCGAAGCCATAGTAGCCATACTCGATTACCCAGCTCTGTGCCATCGGGTCGGCCGTCCAGTTGAGGGTAATGCTGTTGGCTGTGATGTTGCCGGCGGTGAGTCCGGTGACATTGGGGCATACGGCAGTGGTGAAGGTCACCGTGTCGCTCCAGCCGCCTTCGAGCAGGTCGACACCACAGAGAGGACGTATGGCAGCGTTGTAGGTGACACCGGGGATAAATCCACCGATGGTGACAGGATGGCTGGTAACGCGATAAATGCTGTCGAAGCCAGAGTACCAGACGTGGATGTCCCATTGAGTTTCATAACCGTTGACAGACCAGTCGAGGGTGGCCGTGGTGTTGGTGACGGCAGTGGCATGCAGGCTGTCGGGAGGGATGCAGGGCAGGCTGTCGGTGAGGATGCCGTCCTCGACCCAGATGCTGTACATGCTGTCTTCGACACAGTGCTTACGGACACGGAAGGTGTAGTAGGTGGCTGCCTGCAGACCGGTGAAGGTGTAGCTGTTGCCAGAGACGACAATGTCGGTGGCAGGCCAGTTGGCGGCAGAACTCTCTTTGATATTAACTTCATAGTCCGAACCCGAACCCACCCAAGTAATGGTGGCAGTTTCGTAGTCGTGGGTGACATTGGAGATGACAGGCGGCTGACACGTAATGCTGACTCCGCAGGCATAGAAGATAAGGTCAGCCACTAAGTTCTCGGTGCCGGAACTACCAGAGGAGAGGGATGAAGGAGTGTACGGGTCGTAGATACTACCATCTTGATAGACATAACGGGTCTTGGCACTCGAAGCGCTGTGGGCAGCGAATGACGCACCGCTCTGATAAACGCCATGACGGCGGCTGACAGAAACCAGCAGGTTGCTGTGGCCGTCCCATGTGAAGGGAGTGTCGAAGCCGTGCATCTGCCAGTTGGTGTTATTGTAACACAAGTTGGCATCATGCAGAACTCTAACATACTGGTGGTTGCTGTCGGGCAAAATGAACCCGCTAGACAAGTTGCTCTCGGGCACATTGGCGAGATAGACATCCATGTGTGTGTAGTAATCGCCTTGGCTGCTGGTTGCCGGACGGAACGCAAAGGCATTAATGGGATCGACCAAGCCGGCCAGCATGGCACTGTCCACAATGGTCTGAGTAAAGCCGTAATTGTAGAAACTGTAGCCCAAGGGGCCGTAACTGCTTGTGGTGGTGGACATGGTAGTGCTGTCGTAACTATATTTTAAAGTCAGGTTGGAGCACATATCGGTCTGCAAGGTTTGCATATCCCAAGAACCTGTATCGCCAGTGGTGCAGAAGCAACGGACATACACATCGTAGTTGGTGAACGGAGTGAGACCAGCCAGAGTGGCATGATTATTATACACAACCATCTGAGTACCCGTGCCGGGGATGAAGCCATGGTTGCCATACTCCACCTCATAGTACGAGGCATCCTCAGGTTGCTCCCAAACGACATGCAGCATCTCGTCGCTGGTGGGATAGGTGGTGTCGATACGAATATCGGATACACGGCAGGTAGTGGAGACACAACTGACATGTAACTCATAACCGGCATACTGGCCAGAACCATCAGAATGGAAATAGACAGTAATGGGGCCGGAAGAGGAGAGGAACGGTCCGAGATTTATTTCGGATCCGGAAATACCATAGTAGAATTGTGTACCGCTATTGCCCACACCATCGTAGATGCCAAGATAGTCACAGCAGCTTTCGCCGTGCCAGGTACCTTCAATCTCAATCAACGACCTTCCATCCTCGGGATAGATGACGAGGTAGTCGGTCTGCGATGCACTATAGGTATTATCGGGGCCACCGTCGTCATAGATGACAGCAGAACAGGTACGGAGCGTGTCGTTCATGTTGGGACGCATCAACCATGAGCCGGGTGTTGCGGATATGGAAGGAGACCAATCGGTGGTGTCACCAGAGCCGCAGATGGAACGGACAGCAAAATTATATCTAAATCCCGACGTGAGTCCGGGAATGGTGATGCTGGTGGTGGTGACCAGAGTGTCGAACACCATTGTAGTGGCGTCACCAATGGAATAGCCCACCTGCCACATGGTAGCACTGCCGCGCTCACGCCAGGTCAGGTCAACCGAGGTATTGGTATTGCCCGTCGTGGTCAAACGATTGGGGGAAGGACAATCCGGAGCCTCGGAAATCGTGAAGTCATCAACGTATGCATACCAATAGGAAGTATAGATGTCCTTCAGGCAGAAGAAACTGCCGTGGCCCGTATAGTTGTTCATCGGTATATCGACATAGGTCCAATCTGTGCTGGTGATAACAACAGTGTCGACAGGAGTAAAGGTGGTGTGGTCGTTGGGATCGGTCATCACACCGACAGCAAATTCGGGACGATAAGTGGAGCTGGAAGGCTTTGCCCAGAAGGAGAGCTGAAGGGTGTTCATGGGCAGGGCAAGAGTGTCAACCTCGGGAAGTACCACAAATCTCGCCGGGACAGAACCATAGTTGTAGCCAGAGGAGTTGGTGCAGTACCAATAGAGTCCCCTGTTGCCGCCGCCGTGCGAATAGGAAGTGCTACCGCCAAGATAGGGGTAGATGTAGGTATCACCCGAAAGACGGGTCCAACAATGAACAAATTCGGGATTATAGGAATCAGACGAAGGCATGCCCTCGAAATCTTCATGGAACGGGAGCGAGTCGATAATATAGCAACCACTCCAGAAAGTATAGGGGATCGACCAGTAACTGGTGTCGTTCTCTCCACAGATACCACGCACATAAATATCGTACTGGGTATTAACTGTCAATCCTGTCAAATCAATACTATCGGCAGATACCGTCGTGAGAGTGCCTGAGCCACGAGAGAATCCCGCGGGACCCCACTCTACCTCGAAGTTCGATGTGCATGTATCTTCCCAGTAAACAGTAACCGAATTCCGGGTTACATTATCAACACTTAAGTTGGCGGGACGCATACACGGCCTAATATAATTGACTCCGATATCATCGATATAGGGGTAGTTATATCCAGGAGAAGTACGGATGGCAATAAATTGGCCATTTCCGTGATAGGAATCCAATGGCACAACCACACCTTTCCATTGGTTAGTCCGATCGGGAGAGACCGTTTGTATGGTCTGGAAAGTACTAATGTCGTTAGGATCGGTCATCACACCTACACGCAGCGAATGCCTATAACTACTGTTGGTCTTCAACATGAAGAAAGAGACCTCGAGGGAGTCAATCGGTGCATCGAAACGAGGCAGAACCACATAAGTATAATTAAAGCCGCTATTATACATGTACATCGAGCGGTTGCCTTCACCGTGGTTATACGAGGTTGTAACATAAGGATAATTGGGGTTGTAGGTCGAAGCCTTGTACCAACAATCGGGAGCAGGTGCTGACGACGATGCCGTCCAACTCTGGAAAGTCTCGAAGAAGGGGATTGACCAGAACTCGCAGAAAGTACGTGACGAGACAGTAGTGGGGTACAACTCGGTGCCACACATGGCAGACACCCTGAAATGGTAAGTGGTGCTGGGGGTAAGATCACTGAAAGTGTAGCTCGTTGCTGAGACCGCACCCAAACTAGTCCAGTTAGTGTCGCTTTCGGCCTTGTATTCCAGAACCCATGATGTTTCAGTGTTGCCGGCCGCCCATTGGATGGAGACATCGTTGATGCCGACTTCTGTAACAACAACGTTGGGAGCAGCACATACGCCTTGACCAAGACATTCTGCCGAATAAATCTTCATATTGCTGCGCGAAGAGTAGAGCGTACCTGTCCCTGAGAGTGCTTGGGGATTGTAACGCGAACCGTCCTGATAGATATAACGGGTTTTGTTCGGGGCGTTATGATTATAGAAAGTGTATGCAGAGCCGTTGTACGCACCCGAGTTGTCCAGAATGGATATGACAATATTGCTTGTGCCATCATAGGTGAAAGGATTGGTAAATTCATAGTGGTTCCATCCTGACTGTGCATTGAGATGACCCACATATACAGGTACGAAACTATCGTCAAACGGTATCCAACCCGATGAGAGGTCGGAAAGGTTGGTGTGAGCCATATAGATGGTGCAATTAGTCTTGGACGTGGTTGCAGTGGTATAAGAGAACTCGAAATCAATACCAGTAAGCGTATTATTTGTAGTACCCAGTTCGCTTGCAGTGACAATCTGCTGCGTATAGGAATAATTGTAGAAATTATTCAGCGGGATATAATAATCGGTACCGGTGCCATTGCCGATTTGGGCAGTGTCGAGACTTGTCGAGTCGAAGGAACCACACGGCAGGTCTCTGGTTTGGAAAGTGGCGTAGGCCCAGCCACCTTCACTGGTGTCGCAAGAAGCACGCATTCTGACATTATATTCAGTATTGGTGGTGAGACCGGTGACAAAGTATCCAATGGTATTGGTGGTGTAGGTGGCTGGTGCGTTGTTCGAATCGACATCCACCACTTCGATATCGTAAGAAATGGCACTGTCAATTGACAGAGAATTCTCCCAAGTAAGGTAAACCGACGTGGTTCCAGCACTGAGTTCATCCGGAATAATAATATTGGGGCAAGTGGGCAGATTGTCGATAGTGAAATCGTCGAGATAAGCCGTCCAGCTCTGTCCCGTATGATGCGAACGGACCGCAATGTAGGAGCCCGTATCAGTATAATTCTCAAATGAGATAGAATACTCCATATAATCAGTACTCTCAATATCGATAAAACCGACTGAACGGAAGGAGGCGGTGTCGGATGCACTGTTCATCACACCAATCTCGAACGAGGGTGAATAGGAGGTGGAACTGGATTTAGCCCAGAACTTAAGCATCACGTTCTGCATCGGGATGTAGTTGGTGTCGATGCCAGGCAAGACTACATAGTTAGTAGTGCCATAGTCACCAGCGGTGCTGTTTCTATACCAGTAGATGGAGGTGGTGCCACTGTGGGCATACGAAGCATAACTGTAAATATACGGATACCAATAGATGCCGTCCACCCAACGCTCCCAGCAGTCGATAAATGGAGTGCCGGCCGTGGTGGAGCCACTACCGTAAGCATCAAAGTTCTCAAAATAGGGTAGACTGCGCAGGGGGCCACAGGGGGTGCGGAAACGGTATGCATTCCACATACCCGGAGCATCGCACATCGAACGCAAATATACCGTATAATATGTCGAAGGACTGAGGTCACTTAAAACCAGCGTGGTGTCGTTGATACGGTTAATCTCGGCATCATCGCTCAAATCCATTGTCCACTCGTAGTAATAACCATTGGTCGGAGCCCAAGTGATGACAGCCGACGTGTCGGTAATCACACTGCTGACAACACCCGGACGCATACAAGGCTCATACGACAACGAGATATCGTCAACATAGGCGTAAACATAAGTGCCTGTAGAGGTCGGATTAACCATCATAATGGCAATATAGCGGCCATTGCCCATATAATTGGATAGCGGCACTGTATACTGAGTGGGGGTAGAACCGGTCATAATCACAGTGTCGCAGGCCACGAGCGATTCGAGGTTATTCGGGTCGCTCATAACACCCACCACCATGCGAGCCTCGGTGGAGGTGGTAGCTCCCCAGAACTCGACCACTACTCCTGGCAGGTCAAACGATCTGTCGAGTATCGGCAAACACCAACCATTGCGGGTAACATAATTCGGAGCATACTCGTAATACAATACATTGGATCCAGTGTGGGCATACGAAGAATTTGGGCTAACGTAGGGGTATCCCGCATAGGTAAGATTGGAGAAATTGGTCAGATGTATCCAACAAGGGATGTCGGCGGGAGTACCGGCATCACCCATAACGGTAATAGTGTCGAAGTTAATCGTATAGGGCAGTTCGGTAATAGAGCAGCTGTAGTCCGGCATAACGATATGGTAGTTGGATGCCATACTGAGGGAATTGTTGGGGCAGACAGCCTGCACCAACATTTCATACTGGCCGTTTTGTGGCAAGCCGGTAATCATGTACGAATTGGTGTTAATCGTATCGACATGTGAGTACGATACTGATACACCGGCAGTGTCCCATTTTACCACATAACTGGGTGCAACATTGTCCCAGCGCATGACAACAGTGTCGCCGGTAAAGTAGTCAACCATCAAATTAGTGGGGGCCTCACAGAGGTGGGGGGTGATGGTGATGTCGTCAATCATCAAAGGAGGTTGGTCACCCGTGTTACCGTCGTTCAGCCACATGACTGCCAACTGATAGTTGCCGGCTGTGCCAATATGGAAAGTCATGTAACGGTACTGCGGACCAGTGACGTTGGAAAGAGGTGAGTTACCATTGAGGTTAATGCAGTTGCTCGGAGTGGTGACAGAGCCGAGATATTCGCCCGGAACTGAGGTGTTGGTGTCCCACTGGCCGGTACTGGCTGTGAAGACGTACGTGGTGGGGGCCAAAATAACACGGCCATAGTCATAGACATTTTCGCCATAGCAGTTCCACCAGAAACCGATGTCGTATAAACCGGTGTCAGGGAAATTAATAACCGCCACGGCAAACACACGCGATGCCACATCGCTTTCCGCACCCGATACCGAAGAACCCGGCTTGTACGAATAGGGCAAAGCATCCTGGTACATCTCGGTCACATACAGAGACCGCTCACCCCCAGGGGTGGCATTGGTACTCGTGTCAATGACAAAAAAGTTATAGCACGAACCGTTTATCAACGTCCAATGCGAATGATTCCACACCGTGTCCTCAAAATCGCAAAAGTACGGTACGGTGTCTACCACGGGGCTTTGGCTATGACCCCAAAGCGGCATTAGGGCAAAGGCCATAATGCATAGAAATCGTAAGAACTTTTTCATTGGTACAATAATTTTAGTTAAACATTTAATTTTGATGCAAAGGTACATATTATTATTCATAATTTTATATAAAAGTGACAAAAAAAATTTTTTTGTGGCGAAAATCATGAAAAAACGGATGAAATAAGAAAAATGCACGACGAAAATTAAGATTTCAAGCGTGATTTAATGGACAGAAATGGGGAAAAACCGATTTGAAGCGCCTTATTCGACCCCTAATCCTACAGGAAGCACCCCTTTGCCCCCTGTCCAACAGTCACAGACAGCCCCGCCACGGTTCGCTCGTCCTACCTTAGTTCTCCCATATTTCTCCCATATTTCTCCCATCGCAGATGGGAGAAATATGGGAGAACTGAGGTATATATATAGCATATCGAGCGAAACTATGCATCGCTCGATATGAATGGGGATATCAGGAAATCGAAGATTTCCTGTGAGTATTAACGTACAATCAATTTCTTGACAGTGTTGATGCTATCACCCGTTACTCGGACAAAGTAGGCACCTTGGCTAAGTTGCGAAGTGGCAAGAATTACCGATTCGGTACCCGACGGGAGTGTTTGTGACAACTGCTCACGACCCGACATATCCAACACTTCCACCTTCACGGAACCGCTGACAGACGGCAGAGTAACTGTTACATCGCCGCTGGTGGGGTTGGGTGCGAGTTTTACGCGGGCATCGTCGGTGGCACTGGAGATGCTGCTGTAGGGAGTGGTGATGCTGATGAGGTTGGACCAGTGTTCGCTGTAGAAGTTCTCACCGCAGATGGCACGCACGTAGATGTCGTAGTCCGTTTCGCCGATGAGGTGTCTAAGGGTATAGGGGTGGTGGTCGGCGATTTCGGAGACACCTGTGCCTTGGTCGAAACCGGCAGGACCGAACTGGATTTCCCATCGATCGGCACGTCCGCCTTCAACCCAATCGAGGACCACGCTATTACCCTGCAGGTCGGAATAGGTAAGGTCGGTGGCATCGGGACAAACGTCGGTGGTGAACGATATGGTGTCGCTCCATTGTCCGAGTTCATCAAAGCCTTCACATTCGGCTCTGACAGCTGCATAGTAGGTCATACCTCCATCGAGGCCTGAAACAGAACGATGGGCCACATAAGTGGTAATCGTCTTGTCGAAATAGGAGTTGAACACATGCAGGCGATAACCGTTGTTGTTTTCCTCGGGAGTCCATGCAAAATCCACCTTGTTGTTAGTGACATTGGTTACATGGAGATCCATTGGGGGCAGACAAGGCACGTTGCTGGAATTGAAGGTGCCGGAGACCCAGTTGGAGACACCGGTGCTGTCGCAGTGCTGGCGCACTTGATAGACGTAGTCGGTCATGGGATAGAGGGAATGGATGGTGTAGAAGGTGTCGGTGACACGGAGGTTGCTGGTAGTCCAGCTGGTGGTATATGCGGGGCGATAGCTTATCTGATAGAGGTCGGAGGTGTTGCGCCAACGTAGGGTTACACCAGAGGAGCGGATAATAGGTTCGCGGAGGGTGGGGGGAGGACAAGCATTGGGAGGACAGAACTCGACCCGCATTTGGTTGATGAAAGAATGTACGGAACGCGAATCCAAGAAGGCCTCGAGGCTGCTACGTGAAGAGGGGTCAGGATTGGACACGTCGCTATAGAATGTGATTGCCGACCCACCGGTATTGGAGATGTTGAAAGTATAGTTGGAGCCGTTGTAGGAATCACTATTGTCGTCGACAGCAATGACCAGGTTGCTGACTCCGTCATAGGCAAATGGCGTGTTGAGCAAGAACTGGTTCCAACCTTGCTCACAGTTGAGATTGCCCGTGTAAACCATCCGCAGACTGTCGGGGTCAACAAAATCGCTTGAGTTGGCGAAACTATGGCGGGAGGTGTGACCCATGTAGATGGTGCAGTTGGTTTTGGAAGTGGAGGCAGTGGCAATGTCGTATCTGAAACTAATGGAGGTGATTTCACCCACACCGTTAACTTCACTTGAAGGGACTATTTGCTGAGTGTAGGAAAAATTATAGTAGTTGTTGACGGGGATATAGTAAGAGACCGTAGTGCCTGTTGTGTCGCCGATAACATCGTCTACGGCATCGTTGCATATCTTGGTAGTGAAGTTGCAGACAAGCGAAAGGGTGGCGCTGTCGGTGTCACTGCAGAGGCGGCGGACATAGACAGTGTAGCGCGATCCCGGGTCGAGGCCGGTGATGCGGAGGCTATTGGTGTTGACAATTTCATTGACAAGGGTATAGCCAGCACGGTGGCAAGTGACACGGTATTCGGCTGATGAGGGGCCGTCCCATACAATATTGGCCGAGGCCATGGTGACGTTTTCGGCACGAACATTTGCCGCACGCGGGCAGCCTATATAATTGATGCTGACATTGTCGACAGCAGCAGGTCCACCAAGGAAAGGTGTGCTGGCGGTGGACTGGTTGAACCAGAAGAAGGCAATACGGTGGACACCTGAGATATTGTCAAGCACCGCACTGTAGGTGTTCCAATAGCTGCTTACACGAACCGTGACAAGCGGCGTGAGGTCGCGGACATCGCCCCAAGGCGAAGTGATGTTGGCATTAGAGGCAACAACAGGGGTGTCGGGATCGACAAGGAAGACCATGAGACCATCATAGCCTTGCGAGGGGGTGCCACCGGCTCTGGCACGGAAGGTAAGTGTGAAACTGGAGTCGACCGGGCCGAAGTCGAAGTCGCGGTAGGTGGTGGCGTTAACCACACGGTCGAGCGAAGTACCATAGGTGCGGCCTGTATCGGCCGAAACGAATATGGAGTATTGTCCAGTTACTTCAATTCCGATGTCACCATTGCCGGCATCGGTGCCACGGTACCAGTTGATGGTGGTGTTGCTGTTGGTTTGCCAGTTGCCCCATTCTTCAGCGGTTTCAAAATCGTAGAAATAGGGAACCGAAGCGGGATTTTGACGGGTAACGAACTGGCCTGGTGTGGCAGACCAAAGCGAGGTGTCGGAGGATGAGCAGATGGTACGCACATAGAAATCATAGACTGTGGAAGGAAGGAGACCCGATACAGTGAGGGGGTTGCTGGAAGTGATGACACGGGTGCCTGTACCCATGACAAAGCCGTGTGGACCATATTCTACCTGCCAAGTAGTGGAGAGGTTGCGTTCGTTCCACTGGAGGGTGGCACTATTGGCTGTGACGGCAGCGGCACGCAGACGGTTGGGACGCTGACAATTGGGTATCAGTTCTATGGCAACGCTGTCAAGATATACATAATTGTAATAGGCCGAGGGATCGATACATGTGGAGACGAATGTGATGTATTTGCCTGCATCGGCAACCTCGTCGAAAGCCACTTCATAGGTTGTCGGTTCTCCCGAAAGCACAACAGTGTCGACGGGAGTGAAAGTGGCCAAATTGCCTTGTTCGGAGCAAACACCCACTATCAGGATATGAGAGTAATAAGAAGATGAGATGTTTGACCAAGCACGGAAAACTGTTTGGGTAATGTTGATTGGATAACTGACACTGTCGAGTTCAGGCAGGGAGGCATAGACCTGATTGGAGCTGTAGGAGTACATGTAAAGAACCAAATCAGAGACATTGTTTTCCACATCGTTATTGGTAGTGATGTATGGATAATTGCTATATCCACCGCAACTCCAACAGTTGGGACGGACCGATGTGCCATAGCCCCATGTGGTGAAGTTTTCGGAGAAAGGAAGTGAGTCTATGACACCGCACTGGGTGTTGAAATAATAAACAAACGACCAGTTGGAAGTGTCGGAGAGGCTACAGATGCTTCTGACATATACTTCGTATGCTGAGGAATGGTTGAGACCATAGATTGTGACACTGTCGACGGTGCTGGTGACAATGATACCGGAACCATGGGCGAAACCTCTTGGGCCATATTCTATTTCAAAGAAATTGCTGCCAGACCCATCCCAATGGATGGTGGCAGTGGTTGTGGTGGCGGTGGCAGCAACATTGCGTGGTCTGGCACAATTCGGGATGTAGGACACTTCGATGTCGTCGATATATACATAGCCTGAAGAGCCTGCCAGTGCAATATGTTTTCCATCGCCCATGTAAGAGGACAAGGGAACTTCAAACATCTCCCAGTTGTTGACCGTTTCGGGTGAGATGATGGCGACGGGTGAGAAAGTGGAGAAATCGTTAGGATCGGTCATGACGCCCACCTGAATGCTATAGGATGCAGAGGTTTTCCTGGCTGCGAAACTGATTTGCAAGGTATCGGCATTCACGTCGAAGGCAGGGAGTGCCAAATAACAATGATAAGAAGAACTGGCATAGAAATACATGGAAGCGCTGCCACTATGGGCATAGCTGGTTGAGCGATAGGGGAAGAACGAACTCGGATAATTGGTTCCACGGTACCAGCAATTTGTAATGTCAGACCCCATTGAGGAAAGAGCGTTAAAGTTCTCGAAATCCTCGGTAAAGGGGAGATCGGTTAAAGGCACACAAGGAGTGGTGGCACTTACCACAGCATAGATGCTGTCGCCACCGCATACGGGAAGGACACGGAAGAGATAATCGGTCATGGGCTGCAGGCCTCCAATCTCGTAGTTGGTAGCAGTAATATTGGTGGCGATGGTAGCCCAGGTATCCTCGCTGGCTTCCTTATACTGAATATTCCATGCGGTTTCGTTGTATCCTGGAGCCCAGAACAGTTTGACACTGTCGGTTGTCACCTCACGAAGTACCAAATTGGGAGCCACACAGGTTGCCGTGGTGTCGCAAGGCATAATAAAACTGATATTGGGACGATAGGACGAGACACTGGTACCGCTGTTTGTGGTGAGGTTACTGAGAGTGTAAGCAACATTGTCCTTGTAGCCATAAATGGAACGGCTGGAACCGCAGTTGGAACTGTAGCCATAAAAACCAGAGGATGCATGGCTTGCGCCGGAAGGCTGATTGACGAAAGAGGAGACTACAATATTACTGACACCGTCCCAAATAAAAGCAGTGTCGAAATGATATTCGATAGTACCCACATCGGAAGTGGTACGTGGACCTTGGTAGACCTGGGTCATACTGCCAGTAAGGGGCGAGAAACTGGTAAAGGTGTTATTGGTGGTATGCCCCATGAAAATGACCAAATCCTTATTGTATGACCCCGCACTGGCCCATGTATAGGTAATACCCGTGATTGGTCCGGCAGATATCCCCATGTCATTCAATTCAGAAAGCGTGAAAATGCTTTGGCAAAAAGAATTACCCCAACTAGAGTAGACGGGTATACCTGTGATTTGAGAATTGCCATATCCCGAGGGTTGTGACAATCCACCCAAAAGGCAGGCTGTAGTGAACTCAACCGAGTCACCCACTATCGTGTCGGCGCCGCAGACGCTGGAGACACAGGCTCTGTACATGGTTTGGGGATTCAATTCCGAGAAGAAGTACTCGAGACTATTTGTGGTAACGGAGAATACGGCTTCCGTTGGGTCGGAGAGATTACGCAACTTGACAATGAAATAGTTGGGAATATTTGTAGTCCCCATCAAAGACCACGTAAACAATGCCGAGGCACCGGCAATGTGGGATATCTCTGTGTTGACAACCGTGCGGCACATCGGAGCCCTTTCACAACTCACGTAAAGAGCAAAGCCGCTTCTATTCACACTTCCATCAGAGGTAAAACGGACCGTGAGAGGACCCGACAAGGAACGGACGGCATTGATGGTTTGGCTCCCACTACCCTGGAAGAGCAATGATCCCGAAACCCCGGCACCGTCATAAATGTAGAGATAGTCGTAGCTGGATTCAGAGTTGAGGGTACCGCTAATGACAACAACGGAATCGGGATGCGAGGGTTGAATGATGAAGATGGAGTTGCAGTTTTCGGAATAGTTGCCTGATGCACCACCGTTGTCATAGATGGTACCGCCACAGGCGTAAATAGTATTTGTTCCAACTATGGGCATGTTATAGGAGCCTGGGGAAACTGTTACAGGCCCTTCCCAGAAACTCTGTTCGCCCCCACAGTCGGTGCGGAGATAAGCATCATATAAACCTCCGGCAACCATGGTGGAGCATACATAGAAAGAGTCGGAAATATATTGTATTACGTTTTGCATACTGCCGACAGGTGTTCCCACTGTATCATAACGCAATTCCCACATGGAGGTTGTCGGGGCTGTATTCCAACCAAAAACAATGCTGTCGGGACGGAAAACCGACATGCAAGAGAAGTTGAGTGGACGGGGACAACTGTTCTCAATGCGAGAGAAAGTCATGGTTAAACCCGGTGTGGGGAGGTTGGTTGTAGACAAAACAATGTCATCCAAACTGTGTACAATCGTCGGGCTGGAAAACGATCCCGTAACAAAAGAGGCAGCATTGGCGCCATGTTCGCGAATAAAAATTAACATAGAATGATTCGAGAGAACATGGAGGGTATCATAAACGAATTCAATGTCTCCCGTTTCGTGGAGAATTACCTGAAATGTGAAGTACTCCGAATCGGCAACGGGGGAGCTGAGATTTGGCCTCATGTGGTTATACTCAATGGTCATGGTGCGGTCGGGAGCTATGCCACCGGCCTCGTAATAGACATGCCATTCGCCCGGAGCATTTTGGAGAAGATACGGCATGCCAAGAGGAGCGATGATGCTCATGTCGTTGGCGTGTTCCGAAAAATACCCACCTGAGGTCGGATTGGCAGCACCAATGCCTATCTGTCCTGTGGAGCCTACCGTCACAAACGAGCAAGTGTCCTGCCCAAAGGGGAAAACGAATTGGAGCGGCAACTGTTCGGACGCATTGGAAGTGGCAGTGGCAAACGAAGTAATTTCAGTGCCTGTGGAAGAGATGGACAGGAAACCACCTGTGTTGGATGAGAACTGGTAGTCGCTGACATATACCTGCGAGCGGGAAGCCAGCGGCAACAGCGCAACCAACATCACAAATAATAATCTTAATCGTTTCATGATATTATGTTTATTTATTTTTATCAATCTATTTCCTTTTTTCGCAACACATACAAGTCGTTCAATGAACCATTCAGAAAACGAGAAAAAAAGTGGAACGAGTTGTTTTTGACCACATTTGGTAGTACCTCTTTCTTTCCCAAGCGTCTCTGGTTGTATTTCAGGAACAAAATGTACACGCACAATCGGCGATGCAAATATACAACTTTTTTTTATTATATTGCTTTTTTTATCTATTTTTGCATTTCCGATATGGAGAGAATCCGACACATAAAACGGGCATACACACTATTGTGTGCAACATTCCTCGCCATGACGGCATGGGGGCAAGACTATATTACAAAGTCGGGCACATACATTATGCCCGCTGAAAAGCCTGCAATTGCACCCGTCCAAATGCCTAAGCATAAGGCTATGCCGGAAGACTCAACCGCCGGAAGCTACATTATTGTCACCACCACCGACTTGGCAGCAACCATGCAGCCCTTTGAACAATGGAAACGACAGCAAGGGTTCCGGGTTCGAACACTCTGCACAGAATCTCCTCATCGCGACAGTATCCGCGCCTCTCTATCGAAAATCTATCATTCATGCACCATTACTCCGTTTTATGTTCTTCTGGTGGGTGATGTGGACAGAATCCCTGCTTTTCAAGGCAAATACCGCCCCTCCGGGCTTAGCAATCATAACACCGACCTGTATTACGGGGAGTATTCGGGGGACTATATCCCTGAAGCACTGGTGGGAAGACTGTCGGTGGCAGACTCTGTTGAGTTGGAGAATGTTGTGAGAAAAATCATCTCTTATGAACAGGGTTATTACGCCAATGCTTATTCACAAATACTTTTGGTTGCCGGGGAAGAGACGCGTACTCCGGCACCTGTCACCACCAATGGACAAGTGAACTACCTGTCGCAACTGACATCGCTCTATCGCCCTGAAACAGATACCATCTGTTTCCACAATCCCGCATCTGGATCAGAAATAAACGACATTATTATTGCTTTAAATCAAGGCAACACCATAGTCAACTACACCTCCCACTGCACAGCCCAAGGATGGACCAGGCCAGAGCTGTCCATTGCGGCACTTGACACCATTGACATCCCTGTGCCCAGCATCTTTGTCAACAATTGTTGCCGGTCGAATGCATTTGGCGGCAATTGCATAGGAGAAGAACTACTCCGAAAGCCACAAGGGGGTGCCGCAGCCGTTATTGGAGCCACCAACGAAACCCTTTGGGACGAAGACTACTACTGGGCTGTAGGAGCCAAACATCCCGTTTCGCTTACCCCAATATACGACAGCCTCCTTCCTGGGGCCTTTGACCCTGCTATCACCCACTCCCGCCACGACATTCCAAACATGGAGGGATTGGCCTCACTGGGGGCGCTCCTTTATAGCGGCTGCAGCGCGGTCACCCTATCGGGGTCACCTTTCGACGCTTTTTACTGGGAGATATACTGCCTGCTCGGAGACCCCTCCATGACTCCTTACTGGACTCATCCCGATACCCTTGCCATAGTCGCCCCCGATAGTCTACCAGCCGGTGCAACCTCGGTTACCCTCCATTGCAACCCCTATTCACGTGTTAGCGTCACCATTGACACCACCCTGCTGGCCACAGGGATCACCGATGCTGACGGGATGGCAACCCTATGGTTCCCTCACGCTTTAGACAGCGACAGCCTCACCCTCACTGCTACCCGAGCCGAAGCCATCTGCCACATCAGCAACCATGCTGTTTTCCCTCCACAAACCGCCACGCTTGCAGCAGCAGACTATCACCTCGATGACAGCCTGCTCACTATTAGAATAAAAAATGTGGGCTTACAACCAGCCATTAACCATTATCTATTTCTGTCCCCAAACGCCTCCCCACACGACGCCTACTCTACAGTCATACCATATCTCGGCATCTTACACGACACTGTTATCAGCTTTATCCTTAGCGAAACGACACCCTACACTTGGCCTTGTTTTTCAGCCAATCTGTTGATGCAAGACAGCAATCGGGATACCTATAGCACTCTCCACCTGTCCATCCCTTTGCCCGACATTCGACCTGTCTTGACACAACTGCAACTCCTCAATATGGACAACAGTGTCTGCCTCCAATTACTGCCAGACAGTGACTACCAGCTTTCACTCACCTTTGCCCACATGGCTGACTCTGTCACCATTGAGGTTGCCGACTATCCTGCTATTACCCTATACCCTTCCGCCAACACCATTGTCTCCCATATCCACACCCCCGACAGTTTCAACCACCTTCACCTCGCCGTCACACCGCAACGCAAAAACTGGAGCAGCCGTTACTCCTACTGGTTGACCGCACACAAGACTACCGAAGGGTTTGAAACGGGCAATCTTTCCTGCCCTCCTTGGCAACAAACCAACTTATACTCCTGGTTAATCGACTCCACCCATTCACACAACGGCAATTTCTGTCTTCGGTCAGCACCCATAGACAATTCACAAAAGTCCGTCATGTCCCTTGACTTGAACGTCATGAATGAAGACTCGGTTTCATTCTACTATAATGTTTCAAGCGAAGTACGTGACTGGCTTTTTTTCTATGTCGACGGCCTACGGAAAAACTATTGGAGTGGCAACAATGGATGGAAACGCTACTCTTTCCTTTTATCCTCCGGGCGACACCGGCTGGAATGGGTTTATCAAAAAGACGTCTCCATAAGCGAACACGACGACTGCGCCTATATCGACGACATAACCCTGCCCCTTGCCTTATGGTCACAACCCTATGGTACACCGGCAGCCGACAACAACCTTGCCATCCTCCCCACCCCCTCATGTGAACAACAAATCACCCTTTTCCCCAACCCCGTTCACTCCGTTGTCACCATCCAACTCCCAGAAAGCACAAAAAACCGCACCATCATGGTGTACGACAATATAGGCCGCCTTGCCGACAAAATAAATATTCCTTCTTGCACCTCTTCAACACAATATTTCACCTCACATCTACGTTTAGGCATTTATACACTCGTAATGTATGACAAAGAAGATACTTTTACTAAAAAAATGATTGTTATCCGATAATCCATGTTGCAAATCGACACATTGCCACCCTACACCACACTGATTGACTCAACGATAGACAGCCAGCAGGTTCTCTGTGCATACGATACCCTCTTCACACCTATGGACAAGGTGGAACCCGTCCTCCACAAAAGTCTTTTCACCCATCATCTGCTCCCTGTTAAGAACAGCCATGAAATCACCATCCAGCATCACGGTTCACCCGGATGGCTTTTCATTTTCATAGCCCTATCCATAGGCCTCATTTGCCTGTTCCTGCGCCACAAACAACTATCCCTCGTTGAATTACTCCACTCCGCCATCGACTCCCGCGCCATGGACCGCATGTTGCGCGACGCAAATCTCACCCATGCCACCGACCAAGCCATAATAGCACCCCTTATGTTAATCCCTATCTCACTCATTGGCTACCATGCTTTCATTCCTCACGTAAGCAACACTTGGATTGATATTCTTCAATACCTTTTGCTCGTTGTAGTATGTTGCACCATTTACTTCACCCGCAATGGCATATTACGGTTTATTGGCAACGCCTTTGAGAATCGTGAATCTGTACACATATACCTTTCAAGCAACTACATATATCATCTACTGTATGGCATTGTTGCCACTGCCTTTGCTTTCTTTATCTTTTACACCGATTACGCCGGACAAACCTTTCTTTACATCCTTTACGGAATCATTGCTCTACTCTTCATAATTCGGTTCCTTCGGGGCATGCAACTAATTTTAACATATTCAAAAACGCCAAAATTGTATTTATTTTATTATCTTTGCATTCTCGAAATCGTACCGATTATCGTGTTAATTAAGGTTGTAAATTATTCATAGTTTGAGCGTTGAGTAAAATAGTAAAACATTCATGAAAGTCAAAAAAATCCTCGTTTCGCAGCCCGAACCTGCCGATTTAGAGAAATCACCCTATAAAAATTTAGTCACAAAATACGGTGTCGACATCACTTTCTATAAATTTTTTGAGGTAGTCGGTTTAACCGTTTCTGAGTTCCGCAAATCACGTATTCACCTCAACGAATACACCGCTGTTATATTCAACAGCAAGAACTCTGTCGACCACTTCTTCCGTCTTGCTAAAGAATTACGCGAAGTAATTCCAGACTCCATGAAATACTTTTGTTCGTCCGAAGCTATCGCCCACTACCTACAAAACTACATCCAGTACCGAAAACGCAAAATATTCTTTGGCAACCAATACTTTGCCGACCTTATTGAAGTACTTGGAAAACACCGTGAAGAGAAGTTCCTTTTCCCCTGCTCTGATGAAAAGCAGACCGAATACACCAAAATGCTCGACAAAGCCAAGTTCAAATACACCAAGGCCACAATGTACACTTCCGTACCCCGTGACTTAAAGCAATTTGACCTTAAGGCGTATGATGTCGTATGCCTTTTCTCCCCCATCGGTGTACGCTCTTTGCTGCAAAGTTTTCCCAATGTGGCAAACGAAAACGTCACTATCGCCGCTTTTGGCACTTCAACCCATTCCGCTCTTAAAGCCGCAGGAATCAAATTAGCCATTGCCGCACCCACCAAGGCATCGCCTTCCATGGCCATGGCCATAGAGAATTACATCAACGGCAAGGGACAAGACGAAGCCGTGATATCACGCCCTTCATCCCTTAAAAAGGACAGTTCTCACAAAGGTGTTGGCACTTCATCAGGTACATCCCGAAAGCCCAAATCGGTCTTCGCCAACAAAGCAAAATACAAACAGCTGCAAGAAGAACGCAAGGCCCAAGCCGCCGCACGTCGTGCCGAAAGGATGGCTGCCAAAGAGGCTCAAGTCACCGCCAAAGTCGACACAAAGGCATAAGCCATCGGTAACAACATGTACACCTTCACCAAACAAGAACGTCTATGCAGCAAAAAACTGATAGACGCTCTTTTTCAATCCGGCCACAAACTCATGGCATTCCCCTACAGTGTGCACTGGATGGCATGTCCTCCAGGCACACTCCCTCCCAATATCCCTGCCCAAGTACTGATAAGCACCTCCAAGAAGAAATACCATCATGCTGTTGACCGCAACCGTGTGAAACGGCTAACTCGCGAGTGTTATCGCACACACAAGCCAAACCTATATGACTTCCTCAACATCAATGGCCTAACCATTGTTCTTGCTTTCAATTATATCCATACCGATATTTTCGACTACCACACCCTCAATCACAAGTTTGACAAACTTACCGACAGCCTTATTGAAAACATCTCCAAATATTACCCCTCTGCCTCATGAGCATCCCCGCCATCGTTTGGAAAACATTATGTAAAGGAGCCAATCTCCTCTACCGTACTATCGTCATATTGCTTTCCAAAATCATGCTGGCACTTATTTGGTTCTATCGTCATTGCATATCTCCTCTCAAACCTCCCACCTGCCGCTTTACCCCCACCTGCTCGCAATACGCTGTCGAAGCCATCAAGAAATACGGGCCTTTCAAAGGCGGATGGCTGGCCTTCCGGCGCATTTTGCGATGCAATCCATTTGGCGGCTCCGGCTACGACCCCGTACCCTGAATATAAGTTTATAATAATTTAATTGCTATTGCCGCACAAGCCTCGGCGTCGGCCAAAGCATGGTGATGATTCTCCAACACAAAGCCGCACGCCTCCGCCACCGTATGCAACTGGTGATTGGGCAGCCATTTCATCTTTCTACGGGCAGCCCTGCAAGTACAGTAAAACTTATAGTCGGGCCAATCCATCTGATAAACCCGCATCACTGCCCTTAAACACCCCTCGTCAAAAGGCGAATTGTGTGCCACCAACGGCAATCCCTCTATCAACGGAGCCACCCGTGACCACACTTTAGGAAACACCTCGGCATCATCGGTGTCCTCAGGCCCCAACCCATGTACTTTTCGGCAGAACCATGCATAATAGTTTGGCTCTGGCTGGATAAGACTATAAAACTTCTCCTTCACTTCACCGCCACGAACTATCACTACTCCTACACTGCAAACGCTGCTCGGTTGACCATTGGCAGTCTCAAAATCTATCGCTGCAAAATCTAACATTTTATCATCTTTTTAGATTATCGTCCAAACGGTCGCCACAAATGTTTTTATGACGACATCCCGCACAATGGCGTCCCTGCCATACGCTCTCCACATGGTCGGCAGCAGCATCCACCAACGAAGGGTCGTCGGTTAGTATTCCCGCCTCAAAATTGCGGCCGTCGGCGCTCTTCATGCCCATGCCTGCGCCCGTTAGGTTGGCCGACCCGATATAAGCCATCGTACAGTCGAAAATCATCATTTTGAAATGTACCCTGGGACAGAGTCTCCTCTCCAGCCGCGACCACAACCCTGGGTAACGGTCAAAGTCCTCCCTAAAACGCTCGCCAGGCTCCTTGGCATGTAGCAACCTCACCTCCACACCCCGATGCAGCAGGCGGTCCAATACCGCAAGGAAAGGCTCTACTCCGCGCCCCTTGGCGACATAAAGATCCTTTAGGTCTGCCGTTGCTATCCAAAGGTCGTGTTTTACTCCTTCGCACAGCGAAAGAACCTCTGTGTAATGCTCCTTATCTGCAATATATTTCAGCATAATCTGATGCTACAAATCCGGTGCAAAGATACTACTTTTCCTTCAATATGCATTTTTTTTCCAAAAATTGGTCATTAGTTTTTTCGTTACATATATATTACTTCTATATTACATATATATCACATATATATTACTTCTATATCCAATGAATATAGAAGTACAGGACAACTGATGACGAAACGATGCCCCATAAGCGACCTTACTAATAACCTTAATCGGTTATTTGGTTTGGTGTCAGGGGTGATGTCATGAAGCCGAAAACTCTTGCGGAGTATGGTGCTACCCATTGGGGGGCGAATGGGCACAATCCAATGACCGATTTGGGTTTATCCAAAATCTAATTTCAACCGTTACCGCATTTGATAATAAAAGCAAAGGCGACATTGCTGTCGCCTCTGCATCACCATGTAAAAAATACCTATTTCAAGAATGTCTCATAATAGTCGAACATCTTCTCGTAAAGATGGATGCGGTCGTAGCCACGGACGTTATGTTCGTGGTGGGGATAAATAAAATAGTCCACTTGTTTTCCCGCCTTGATACACGCATCGATGAACTCAATGCTATGCTGCCAAACCACAGTATTATCCTCGGCACCATGGATGACCAACAGCCGCCCCTGAAGGTCTTTGGCTTTGCCAAGAAGGGAATTCTTTGCATAGCCGTCGGGATTCTCCTGCGGGGTATCCATATAACGCTCGCCATACATGATTTCGTACCATTTCCAGTCAATGACAGGACCTCCGGCACAACCCACCTTGAACACTTCGGGATGAGCCAGTTTCATGGTAATGGTCATAAAGCCACCAAAGCTCCAACCTTCCACACCCATGCGGTCTTTATCCACATAGGGCAATGTGTGGAGGAATTTGACTCCTTCCATCTGGTCAGCCATCTCAATGGTACCCAGCTGGCGGTGTGTGCAGCTCTCAAACTCAAATCCACGGTTGTCGGTACCACGGTTGTCAAGTGTAAATACCACATAGCCCTGTTGAGCCAAGAAAAGGAAATAGAGGTTTCCACCACCCAACCAAGTGTCAGTGACCAACTGACTATGAGGGCCACCATAGACATAAACCAATGTGGGATATTTCTCTCCAGCCTTCATATTGGGAGGCGTAATCAAGCGATAGTAAAGGTCGGTAACACCATCGGCAGCCTTGATGGAACCCATCTTGATGTCGGGCATGGCATACTCTGCCAAGGGGTTGTCCAGCTGATAAAGCTTAGCAACTGGTTTGCCTTTCTTGATGTCGATAACCTGGGCACACCCGGGATTCTCCACACTATTGTAACTGTCGATAAGCATTGTACCTTTTGGGTTGATGACCACCGAATGGGTACCCTTGGCAGGAGTGAGGAGCACCATCTCGCCGGTTGACAGATTGACGCGGTAGGCGGCACGGCCTATTGCACTTTCTTTATTGGCATAGACAAAGACGTTTTCTCCTTTCTCGTCGAAACCGATAATACCCTCTACCTCATAATTGCCTTTGGTAATCTGGCGAAGCATTTGCCCGTCGGTGTTGTAGAGATAAAGATGCTTATAACCGTCACGGAGGCTAAACCAAAGAAACTGGTCGCCGTGGTTGGGAACAAAAACCATCGGGTCACAGGGCTCCACATAACGGCTATTGGACTCCACGAAGAGGACTGTGTCAAACTCACCATCGGACACATAGTAGCGTTCCAACCACATCCGGTTCTGCTCACGGTTCACCTTGGCAATATAGAGATACTCCTCAGCAGGGTCCCAACTGAGATTAGTGAGGTAATTCTCACGCTCGGCAACACTTTCATCACGACGGGAATCAAGATACAAAACTGTTCCTTGTGCAGCATCATAGATGCCAACTGTCACTTCGTGACTCTTCATTCCAGCCATGGGATATTTGAAAGGCTGTTCACGAGCAATACGGGCGGTAGTGTTTACCAGCGGGTAATCCGTCACCATTGACTGGTCCATGCGATAAAAAGCCAGGAAATTACCTTGCGGGGACCAGAAAGTGCCTTTTTCAATGCCGAATTCATTGCGGTGAACTGACTGGCCGTAGACAATATCCTGGTCTGGTGATTCTATGGAAAACACCTTGCTGCCATTCTTTATATAGAGGTTATTGTTCTCTGTGTAGGCGGACTTGAAACCAGTCTCCTCAATGTCGATGTTTTTAGCACCATCGGTGGGATAATTTGCCACCACCGATAATGTGCGCTTTGAAAAGTTATAAACAAGAATCTTTCCTTTGGTACTGAAGCGGACTTCCTTGTCATTAAGTATCTTGCACGATGGCATATAGCGCATCGACTCTTCGCCCGAAGCAACCAGCACCTTGTTCAAATCACCCAGAGTCAGGCGTGCCTTGGCCTTGCCGGGAGCACCCATATAAAGCACCGTGTCCTGTATGTAGGCTATCTGGTTACCGTTGCCTACGAATTGTAATCCCCACATTGTGGCCTGGGGATAGAGGCCTCTTGTCATCAGCTGCTTTGAGCTGAGCATTTTGTCTTGTGCGAGTACACTGACCGAAAGCATCAGTGCCACAACAAATAACGTTTTCTTCATGGGTTATTGTGTTTTTCTTAGTTCTTTCATGTTACCACATCCCCCCTGTTGTCAGGCGGAAGACTACCAAACATGTTGGATTAATAATTTTTCCAATTACGCAAACGTAGATTGAACACTCCGAAAAATGCCTCTTTGAAAATCTTCATACTCATCTTCGACGTACCCAAAACCCTGTCGGTAAAAACAATAGGCACCTCATAGATACGGAAACCAAGACGTGTGGCAGTGTACTTCATCTCTATTTGAAAAGCGTAGCCTACAAATTTCACCTTGTCGAATCTCATTTTCTCCAACACCTTGCGGCTGTAGCACACAAAACCTGCCGTGGCATCCATCACTTTCATTCCAGTCACCAACCGCACATATACCGAAGCATAGTAAGACATCATCAAACGTCCCATGGGCCAGTTAACCACACTGATTTTCCCATCGACATAGCGCGAGCCGACCACCACATCGCCTTTACCCGAGGAGCACGCCTCGTAAAGTCGCGGCAAGTCATCGGGATTATGCGAGAAGTCCGCATCCATCTCTATCATATACTCATAACCATGCTCCAAACCCCAGCGGAAACCATCAAGGTAGGCGGTACCCAAGCCCAGCTTTCCTTTGCGTTCCTTAATAAAGAGACGGTTGGGAAACTCCTGCATCAGACGTTTCACGATGTCGGCAGTACCATCGGGCGAATTATCCTCGATAATGAGCATATCGAATTCCTTCCCAAGGGAAAACACCTTGCGTATAATATTCTCTATATTCTCTTTCTCATTATAGGTAGGCGTTATTACAAGTGTATCAGACATACCAAGTTAAATGTTATGTAGTTAGACATTTATTGTTTAAAGGGACGACGCAGCATAAATGGCAATATGGCAAGCCATCCAAGAAACGAGCCCCCGAAGTTGGCTATCAAATCATTGACATCAAAACCACGGAATGGCAAAAGATACTGCCCAAACTCTGTAATCAGGCCTATCAGTATTGCCACCCCCAACACCGTCCATTGGCGGCGTCGTAGCCAATCCATCAAGAAAAAGGCACACGGAATAAATACCAACCCATGCAACAGGTGGTCAAGCCTAAGGCCAAAGACATAATTATTCAATGGCAGCCCAAGCCCGTTCAACGGAGCCCACATCAACACGGCAAGCAACACAAAATAAAGCACCGACCATTTTCTGCGTGCCTTGCGACTGGCCACACGGTAAATCAAATTACGGGCACTACGGCGCAGCACCACCTTACGGGAACGCTTGCGCCACCAGTCTCCTTCGCAGTCCACCTCTGTCCCATCGGGGCGAATAACGGTCATCAGTTGCGCCAACACACCATCGCGGTGCACATACTCATGTTTAAAGCAATTGTCGCCCCTGAAATCATGCACACCCTTCTTTATCCTCATCAGTCTATGGATGATGTAATGATTGCCATCGAAGAAAAGATACACCTTGCCGGGCTTGCACTCCTCGTCGGCATCCAACGGACGCAGTCTGATTTTATCGCCGTTGCCGTTAATCATAGGCCACATGCTGGCACCGCCAAACAGCATTGTCACCGTCTGGCCGGCCTTCAATCGCTCACACATTTCCACCAAAAGGAAATTGTCGGGGCTGTTGGGCAAAGATATTTGTATTGTTCTCACAAAACCCTCCAATTATCAATCATCAACGATGATGTTCTCCTTTAAAGATGGCATCACGGCTCGTCCATGCGGCATCCTCGTCGGGCAAACATTCCAAATGGAATACAGGTACCAACGAAAGCACCTCGGAAAGCATATCAACCAACATATCCTGGAACCGGTCGTCCTGTGCCAAAGCCGGAGGGAACGAAGGATGCAATGCCGAGAACGCCTCAATAATACTCAACCTGCGAATACTGTTATATGGGGCCTGCGACAGCCTCACCACTCCCGCCAAGGGGAAACGCAACTGGTGATAGCAATGGGTCTTCCCGCTCCACGGCGATCCATACACCACTGCCTCGCCATTCTCCACTGCCAACACCGGGCTGTCGTCGTTGAGCAAATGCGCATCGGGAATACTCTTCATCCACAAACGGGTATGGGTACTCTTGCCAGTACCAGACTCTCCCAAGAACAGCACTGCACGGCCTTGGTGGACTATCGTCGACGAATGGACAAGGGTCATCTTGCTCGATGCCGACATCATCGACAATGCAATCCACAAAGCAAAACGGAGCATATCGGCATCCACGCCCTGTGTGGCTTCCACCTTCTTGTCGCCCAAGTGGTAACGCATCATCAACGGTGCTACGGCCTCGTCATAAGGCTCCATCACAAAATAATACTCATCGCCTTTCCTGGCGAACAAGCACTTCATTATATCGGCCTCGAAAACAAAATCGTAAAGCACCTTCCACTGGTCGGGCTTTTCGATTTCACAGCCAAACACCACCTGCCATTCCGGTTCCTCATACTCTGACACAAAAACAGGAAAACCTGGCATCGTCCTTAACAATGCCGACTCCCTGTCGCCCACTACGCGGAACCTATGGCCTGCTATCAGAAAAGAAATACTGTCAGGCATGGCACACGGTTTTTATTCAGGCAACAGCAAGCCATTCTCACGAATGGTCTCCTCCCATCTCTCGGCATCTTTGCGGGCGGTAGCCTCGTCAACATTATAATTGTCAAGCAGCACCGCCACGGCATCGTCTATAGTGAAATCCTTGCCTTGCAGCGAATCCCACATCAGCAGAGCCGACTCGTTAAATGCAACAACACGGGTCATGTCCCCGTTAGTCTTTCCTTGTAAAAGGATTATGTTCTCGCCCGCCACTTTGCGGACTTTAAAAATAGGATTAATTTTCATGATGCAAAAATACTAAAAAAAAATGATATATCAGAAATAATTATCTCTTTAACCCCATAAAGTGGTAAACACCCACCTGAAGCCATTGAGTCAACACCCATTCACAACACTCCTTTTCAACACATTACCATCTCCTTTTTCAAACAGGACAAAACGTTACCTCAATCTCCTCCCCAAAGGTCTTTCCTATCTGTTTGCGTATCGCTTTTGTGACCCCAAGGATATAGCAGATATTGCCCTCCGCGTCCTTCACACCCATATTCACTATGCTTCCGCTATAGGGAACCCCGTCGAAAGTGGCTTCCACCTTCAGCCTACCCTTCCCAAACTCTTTCCTAATATCCATCGGCACCTCCACATAGGCGGCATCCATTCCCTTGTTCTGGACGAGTATGGCTTTGAAACTATACATAACCCGTCATCAAGCCGTGATGATATTAAACGTGTCAATGGCAATGGCCAACTCCTCGTCGGTAGTGACCACAGCAGTGACCACCCGAGCACCCGGTTTCGAGATTACGGCATCCACACCCGAAGTCTGGTCATTCAACTTCATGTCCACCTCTATTCCAAGCCAATCCATGTCCTGCAAAATGGCATGGCGCATAAACCAAGCGTTCTCGCCAATACCACCTGTGAAAACGAGCAAATCGCACCCGTTCATCTGGGCGGCAAAAGCTCCAATGTATTTCTTGCATCGCTGGGCAAACACATCGAAAGCATAGATACAACGTTGGTCTCCGTTGTTGCGGCCAGCCCAAATATCGCGCATGTCCTGTGCCCCACCGGTCAATCCCACCAGTCCGCTCTTCTTATACAAGATATCGTTGGTCTGCTGAACACTCAAATTCGCTTTCTCCATCAGATACAGCAACGCACCCACGTCGATGTCGCCACATCGCGACCCCATGGTCAAACCCTCCAGCGAAGTCATTCCCATGCTGTTGTTCACACTCCTTCCCTTGTCAATGGCGCAGATACTGGCTCCGCTGCCCAAATGGCAACTGATAATCTTCAAGTCTTTCCAATACTTGCCTATCATCTTGGCACCCTTCTTGGCCACAAAACGGTGACTCGTCCCGTGGAACCCGTAACGGCGTATCCCATACTGCTCGTAATACTCATACGGAATGCCATAAAGATAATCCTTTGGCTCAATCGTGCAATTGAAAGCCGTGTCAAACACCGCCACCTGCTTCACACCAGGAAGCACCTGCTCCATGGCCTCCACTCCCATAATATTGCCCGGAATATGCAACGGAGCCAAGTCGGTGAGCGCACGAGCCTTTTCCAGCACCTCATGGGTGATGAGTACGCTCTGCTTGAAATACTCGCCGCCATGGGCAAATCTGTGACCCACAGCCGAGACCTCCTGCAGCGAAGCCACCACGCCTGTCTCTGGACACACCAAAGCATCCATCACCATACGCAATCCTTCCGTATGGTTTGGAATAGGACATTCAACAACATGCTTCTCCCCTTTGCTGGTATAGGAAAAAACTCCCTGCTCCAATCCAATACGCTCCAACAACCCCTTTGTCAACACAGCCCGGGTATCCACATCAATCAATTGATACTTAAGTGATGAACTACCACAATTGAGAACCAAAATCTTCATAACGCAGACAAATTTTCCTACTCTAACGGAAAAAACATCTTTTTATTGTACTCAACAAAAAAAAGACCGCGTTATAGACTCAACCGTCACATCATCACTTTAATATCAGTTTCTTCGTGGCGATGCCTTGCGGGGTGCTGATTGCCGCTATATAGGTGCCGCGCGACAGGGCGGAGACATCCACCGTGGCGAACAGACCCTCGGCCTTCTGCTCCAGCACCGGCCGCCCCTGCAGGTCGTACAACACCACCGACTGCAACCTGTAGGAGGAGAACACTCTCACCGCCACCGATGCCGGGTTTGGCGTTAACTGCGTAAAGCGATCCAGGTTGCTCAGCCGCCGGATTCCCTGCGTGTGGGTGGTGTCGACACCATTGGTGTCGATGGCGGCGGTGTCCTGCGGCATAGTGAACAACAGAGTGTCGCCCCAAGGACTGTAATCCTTCTCGTAGCAGAGTCCACGTACCGTCACCCCATACTCCCTGCCGGGTGTCAGATTCGACAAGGTGACGAGTGGCGACTCCACGTCAACCACCGTGCCACCATGAGGGTCGTCGCTGGGAAAGAACGACACCTCCCAACGATGGTGACGCGCGTCCGAACTCCACATCACCATAGCAGTCGACGAGTCAATCACCACACTTTGCATCCCGGTCACCGCCCCGCAGGGTGTCCCCCACAGCGTGTCCAGTATTGGAAAGAAATTATTAACCCAATATGGTTTGTCATGCCCAAAAGGTGAATCATTACAGTACCTACCTAAATCCCATGAGTTTAAGCATTTCCATGGCAGAGTGTCATATTTCATCCACAATTCACGGTAAAATGGTAATGAGTCAATGATGGCAAGATCGGGAAATGGCAGGCACAAGGTATTATCATGAAAGGAGGGCATTTCCCGAACAAAACATGCGGTATAGCAAGTGGGCAAATGGTCATGTGTACGAAAAACTATCCTTCGAATTCAATAATCATCACTGGCAGAGTCATACAAACTATATTTATTGTTATAATATGTGCCGGCAATTACAAAAGCACTGTCCCGTATCACAACGCCAGTGTCAAACATCACCTCGTATAACGGTGTGACAATAGTGCTGTCTATTAATACAAATTCTCGGGATGGATTGGAGTTTTCGTCCAACGTGTCCCGCCAAGCGTAATAATGGGGAAATTGCAAATATCGGTGCGGGTCTTCCCAACGCCATGGACCCTCTGCCTTTAACCGTAGCGTCCTGTTCCCAGCATCAACAGTGTACAGTTGCATATATTCCGTCAGCCGACCCGCCATCGTGGTATCAAGAATGGGAACCACCCAAATACCTTGATACCAGGTAGAATCGATGTTATCCTCCAATTGTGGGTTCACCAAGGGGCATACCGCCACACCTATCACCCTTATCTCCTCGTCTCTCGATAGGCAGAATTGCTGTCCAGCGATATGGGAACCGTTGTCCCATAAATCGGGATAAGTTCTCTGAAGAAGAATATCGTCAAAATAACCGGGATTCACATCGGGATATGGCATTCTGTTGTATAATAAATCAAAGACAAAAAATAACGACGCATAATCATAATAACAATGAATGCCTGAAGAAATATAAAATAAACCTGCACGATGAGCAGTGTCGTACCGATAGTCCCCTTCGCCGACATTTATCGTGTCGCCCACAGGCCGCTGGGCATGTACGCCCACACCCATGGCAAGCATGACCATCAAAACAATTATTCTTTTCATTTTGTCACTCCTTTCTCTTTAATAATTCGATTGCATATAATGGATATTGGTGTAAGCATGGGGTCGTAGGTGGTGTGGAGTGACACCCCTCCGGTTCCGGTACTGCCAGCATCTGGAAGGACTGGAGTGGAATTAGTGATTGTTACGGTATTAAACGGGAGTTCGTCGCATTTCAGGCAAGGCTCAGGCCAGATGGCATACTGATAGTCTTTCCAAAACATATTTTCGAAGCTGCCCGTTTCATACCCATACACGGCATACATCGAACTGTCCGAAAGCGACAGGCTTCTCATCACATGGTCTTGATTGGGGATGTAGTGCGATGGCACAGAACTGGGTGTCCCGCTCGATAAATCTATTTTTGTAACCGTGCTGTAGAGTTCGGTCGATATGACCTCATAAGTGTGCAATATGGTATATGAATTCCGTGTTGAACTATATTTGAAATCAAGAATATTGTAGGCACTATTTTGAAAATCTATCTGGTATGCGGCGGTCATGGTTGGTGAGGAGGAGAAAATGGAAAATTCCCGCAGCATCATCCATTTATCGCCTGATTCGGTGCGGTAGGACAATGTCGACACCTTATCTCCGGTGCGATGGACTATGCGCAAATCCCCAAAGGGCTCCCTTGCTGTAAATGACCCCAGAAAGAAAGTACAATATTGTGGAGGGGTTAGCGCAAATGCACCTGTTTTTGAGAACGGATGAATCATCATCTGGGTATTGTTTGCATCTCTTCCTGCATACACGATGTAATTGTCTGTTACCGTCAGGTCGCAAGGTGTGTATATCAGGTACAACGTTTCATAGTAATGGGTCGAAACATTGTATTTTATTGCATAGTTTCTGTCACCATCTGTCCCGTAGCCGACAACAATGGTGTCACCCCCGTTGGCATACACCTCGATGTTGTCAATCGATGTCAGCCCACTGCCATAATAAAAAGTCATGTCGATATATGGACTGGCACCGTTCCCCATGGCTAAATCATGAAGAAAAAACCATCCTATCAAGGCTTCGTTGGAAGTGGTCTGCCCGCAGAAATATGCCATCTTGCCCAGCACCACAATGTCTTTCACGGTGCAGTCGCTCACCAGTTGTGAATAGATGCCATAACTGAACAGGGATGTCAGCCCTACATAGCCCTTCGTACTCGATGCCAAGTCAGTGAAATAAATCAGGTGTTGGCCGGGTACTTCCCCATATTGTCGTATAAATAGGGGGTAGCCCACCAGGTTGCTTTGGGTGATGCAAGCAGTCCCCTGCCCCAGGGCAAACTGGGATAAAAAGCACATAAACAGAATAATAAGTAATCTTTTCATGGTTTTTATTATTGTATTTTGTCCTGTAAATATACAAAAAATATTCAAATCACACACAATTATTCAAAAAAAAAACGATTCATCCACCACCGCCATCTGCAACTTCGCCACACCTTGCATTTCCGTTTTTCTGTCATTACAAAAAAAAGATGTATCTTTGCAAAGTAATTACATATCTACAGTCCCATGAAAAAGACTCTTTTACTGTTGTTTCTCGGCTGCACTTGTCTGCTGGTGAAAGGCCAGACCCAGATAGCACTCCTCAAATACGGCGGGGGCGGCGACTGGTATGCCAACCCCACCTCCCTCACCAACCTCATAGCCTTCTGCAACGCCGACGCACGCATGAACCTCGCTACCGAATATGCCGTTGTCGACGTGGGCAGCAGCCAGCTCTTCAACCACCCCTTCGTCCACATGACCGGCCACGGCAACGTACTCTTCAACAACCAAGAAGTGCAAAACCTGCGCAACTACCTCATAGGCGGCGGTTTCCTACATATCGACGACAACTACGGCATCAAGGACTACGTCATCCCTCAGATGAAAAAAGTCTTCCCTGAACTCGATTTTGTCGAACTGCCTTTCTCCCACCCCATCTTCCACCAGAAATACCACTTCCCCAATGGTCTGCCCAAAATTCACGAACACGACAACCTCCCTCCACGAGCCTACGGCCTTATCTATCAAGGCCGTCTGGTATGCCTTTTCACCTACGAATGTGACCTCGGCGACGGTTGGGAAGACCCCGATGTGCACAACGACAGCCAGGCCATCCGCCAAAAAGCCTTCCAGATGGGCGAGAACATTCTGCAATTTGTTTTCACCCAATAGTCGCTCGTTCCCCCTCAGTTCTCCCATATTTCTCCCATATTTCTCCCATGCAGGATGGGAGAAATATGGGAGAACTGATGCATAAGGAACGGGGAACGAGCGAATGTACACCCATCTTTTCATCAACATCGGATTTATTACCAATAATATATAAAACCACAGGGGTTGCAGCGTCCATTGTTTCGGTTTGCTGCAACCCCTGCGGGGGTGTGTTGAATTGACTTTTGTTTCGCCGGGGCGGCACGGTGTCTGCCCTGAACCTCAGCGGCAGAAAAGCGAAGTGGCTTATTTCTTAGGGGTTTTCCAGTTGAAGTAAATCTGCACGCCAGCCATTTGGTAGACCTGCCAATGACCCCACTTGCCCATGCCGCTGAAGTCGGTATCCCATTTCAGATTGAGGGCAAAGTTGGCGGAAATGAAACTCGAGAGACGATAGTCGAGTTTCAACTCAAAGTCGAGGTCGGTTTCGAAGGCGCGCTTTGCCAACCAGTTTTTGCCTTGCAGGTCAGTCCATGTCTCGCCGGCGGAGAGGGTGTAATCCTTGGTGGGGACCACGTCGGGGTTTGCGGGATCAGGCACAAAGGCGTTGATGGCATCCCATGCCATGTGTTTGGGTTTCTTGTAGTCATAGAAGAGTTCGGCGCGGGCGTAGAGGTCAAGGTTGGGGAGAACAGATTTTTTCAGGTACTGAAGCTTCACATAGCTACCGAGAGCAAAATAGGCGTGATTGAAGGTGGAGGGGTCTTCCCTGTTGAAGTTCACGCCTTGCAACACACCATAGTTGCGTCCCTCAGCGATGAAATCATTGTTATAGACAAAGGTTGTCTTGCCAGTGAGGAAAGAGAGAGAGACCGACCAGTCGGTGCGCTTGTGCTCGAAAGAGAGAGCTGTGGTGAGATAAGCCGGAGCGAAGAAATCGGAGATGGTTTTCTTTTCCTGATCTGGACCGTAGCCGAAATACTCATAGCCTTCGCCAAACTGGGTTTTGAGGTTGGCGGTAAAGCTGGCGCCCCATCCCTTGTAGGCATTCCACGAAATGGCACTGGTGAGGTCGATTTTATCGTTGCTCTTGCGGCGGGTTTCGAAGAAAGAAGGATCCCGACTGTCGTCGAGGTCTTGCCAAGCATAGCCGTAGGCCAGGTCGGCGATGTTGTCCCACACATATTTGGGATGTGTGTACTTGTAGTTGCCGAAGAAGGTGGCGGTAGCATCGATTTGTGAGTTACCTGCGGTAGCCCAGTTGTTGAAGAAGAATTCACTGATTTTCAGTGCCGGGGTACTGGTGGTGGACCAACTGCCGCCGGTTACGATGTTTGTTGATTCGTCTTGGGCCGAAGCCATGGTGGCAACCATCAGAAGGGTTGCACAAAGTGTAATGACTCTTTTCATTGTTTATGTTTGTTTTATATTGTTAATTCCATTATTCTGCAAGTGCGGCAATACTGGCAAAGACCTACACATTCGCACTTTTGTTACAAAGTGCAAAAGTACTATTTTTTTTTTAATTATAATGTTTTTTTTATTTCAATGGGTGTAGTCATCGTCGCTCCATTGCCAGCGGGCGGTCTCAGGGGCATAGAAGCGGCCAATGCGGTAGTCGATATTGGCCTTGTGGGCCTGACTGAGCTGGAAGGGACGGCGCACATAGTACATCCTGCCGTCCTTGACAAAACGGGCGCCGGTCTGGTGGAAGCGGAAAGGCACCTCTTGCTCAATGCATTGGCGGCGTAGGTCGAGCACCCATTCGTAGTGGCAGGGACGTGCCTCACGCCCCGATTCGCCCCCTGTGCTCACCTCCTCGATGGTGTTGTCGAGGTATTGCAGCAGGTCGATACCTTCTATCAGCGGCGAGGCGATAATGGATTTGTGTTTGATTGGCAACGAGCGGAAAATAGGCAGGCGGTAGTCGGCCATGGCCTGGTTTTCGACGGTGCAGCCCACCAGTACGTTGTCGTAGCCGTCGCCCCAGTCGGGAGGGATGCACTCCATAAAGCGGTCTATGCGTTTGGTGAAGAAATAAAACCACAAGTCGGAGCGCTCTCGCATCATGGCCCAGCACTCGGGACGCCAGGGGTCGGCATCCTGCAGCAAGAAGTCGGAGGTGAAGCAGGTGAAAACCATACGGCCGGAGGGTATCTTGTAGCTCTTGTCGCGACGGCGTTTTAGGGGGAGGTTGAAGGCTGCGGTCTTGCGGGCGATGTTGCTGCCTATCTCGCTGCCGTACATCTCATCCTGACGGTAGACATAGCAGTATTTGCAGCCCGGACTGATTTTGGTGCAGCCGTGCCACGGGTTCCAGTCGGCGTATATGTCCCAGTGTTCGCTCATGGGATGGTCATTAGAAGTCCCAGCGGAGGCCGAGGCAGGGGGTTATGCTACGATAATAATTCTTATAGTAATTATTGCCATAATACCACCCTCCCGGGTAATTGTATGTGATGGGTAATTTAAAGAAAACTCCAAGCCCTTCGCGCCCCATGTAATGGTCTTTGCCCTGTGAGCTCCACAGGTGGCTTAGATTGTACCATATCTGCGGTTCGAGGCGCATGCTACCAAGCATGCCCTTGAATGAAGTTTCAGCGCTCTCAAAGGAATACTCATCGGCCAATAGGTCGAGTTTGCCGCAGAATGAGAGTCCTTCGACAGTGAATAGTCGCGGAATGTCCCAATCGAAGGAGAAAAAGAAAGGCCATCCTAAGTTATGGGTGTAACGAAGGAGCAACCGGAAGTGATACATGTGTCCGTTGGGACGGAAACGCTCATATTCAACACCTACCATATAGGCGTTCCACACATCATCCCAGCCGCCTCCGAACTGGGCACCCTCCCAGCCAGCATGGATGCCCCAGCCGCCCAAGCGGGGTTTGAAGTGGAAAGTGTAGCCTGCCTCGGCATAAAGGGTTGTCTGACGGGCTCGGTCGAAAGGATGGTAAACATCCATGCGGTACGACACTGCGTGGCGGGCAGCGCGATAGAACCCCTCGGTTGTGGTGACGCAATGTCCGCGGTTGAAGTCGTACATTTCTTGGATGTTCATGCCTTTGATAGGGAATATTTCGACACCCAATACAGACGCAGGCCTGTCAGGGAAAAGCTTGATGGTGTCCAGACACATGTCCTGCACGAGTGACAGGTCACGCCCTGTGGGATAATAGCCTAAGGAAGATACACGGAGATGGTATTTGCCCGCAGGGGCTTGGAGACGATAGTTCCCCTGTCCGTCGCATTGGGTGTTGACGACGATTTTGCCATCAGGGGTGAGCAGCTCCATCTTGGCATAAGGAGCAGGGGCGCAGCCATTGGCGGTCCCATAGACAGCACCGCTGACGGCGACGAGATTCTGCGCCGAGAGGGTGACGGCAAGAATGGCAAAAGTGAGTATTGATACAATACGTTTCATGACTGATATGTATTTTGATGGTGAACTCTTTTATTCAATAAACGCAGAAGAGGGTGGATATATTACACTTGGCGACGATTTTTTCCATTCGAACGAATGATAAATAGATATCTTTCAATGGTTTGACACTTGATTTTTACTGCTACAGAAAAGGCGGCACCGGACTGCCGGGCAAGCCAAGGATGTATTGAAAAGAAGATGGCAAGAGGATGTGGGCGTTTTGCGAAAAGGCAAAGACCGCCGTGTCGTTAGGCTGGGGACAAACGGGTGTGAAGGGGTTGCCTGCGGAGTCTTCCGCCACGAGGGGCTGGATAAGACAGACGACCCCGGCACGCGCCCTGACATGGAGGCCGAGAGCCAGGCTGTCGTCGGAGATGAGATAGGTTTTGCGGTAGAATTTGACTTGGAAATAGTCCTGCGGGATATGGGTACGCGCCAAGAGACTGCGGAAGTCGGCATTGCCGGCCACCCATTGGCTGCGACGTGCACGGGTGTTGACAAGAGGCATATCAGCAGGCGAGGCATAGACTTCATCCCACAGACAGGGGACGACGAAACTGTAGTGGTAGAGCTGCGAGGGGTTTTCCTGCAAGCGGCGACGGAGCCCTTCGCACCAGTGGGTGGTGTCGACAGGGTAACGACTACGCAGCTGTTGCACTATTGCCGTTTCGTTATAGCCCGAATCGGGGTGATAGAAGGCATACCATGTGCGGGCAAAATAATGCCTGATGGACTGGGGATTGCGGTTGGCGGAGAGGTAGGCATAGTACTCGAAGTGTTTGGAAGCCTTAACGGTGGCGCGGTTGCCGAAAGCCTGGGCCAAAGCGTCGAGGAGCGACTGGTTCTGCCCCACGGCACAACCATGGAGGTAGATGAGGGTGTGGCGGTCGATAACGGTGCTGTCGGGCGGGAGAAGAAGGCTGTCGGCCATAGCCTGGCAGAGAGTTTCGGCCGAGGTACGGGAGCCATCGGGGGTGACGGTCATCTGGAGGTCGACAAACTCGTTGCCATGGGTCACCAAATTGACAAGTCCATAAGGGAGTCCGTTGTCGGCAGGATGAAGGCGGAGCCAGTCGAGCACCTGACTCAGGGCGGTGAGGGAGTCGACAACGACCTCGGTACGCTCGTCGGGATTGAGGCGGTAATATTGGTTGGCAAGGGAGTAGTAGGGGTTGTAGGCCGAATTGTCGCGGCCCATGATGAAGGTGACCGAGATGCGCGGGATGGTGTCACAAGGCTGGGCCAGCGTGTCAGCAACGGGAAGCGGAGAGGTGTCTCCCCTGCCCTTACAGGCTTGAAGAGACACCACTGCTATCATAAGAAGTATGAGGATACTCCGGCTCATTCCTTGGGTAACACAAATTGGATGGGCAGGTTGAATTGGGTGCGGACTACCTTACCTTGCAGTTTGCCGGGTTTCCACTTGGGCATCAGTTTCACCACACGGACAGCCTCGGCACCACAACCGCCACCGATGTCGCGGAGTATCTTGATATTGCTGATGGAGCCATCGACCTCGATGGTGAAGGTGATGAATACTTTGCCTTCAATCTTGTTGAGTTTTGCCTCTTCAGGATAGCGAAGATTGCTCTGGATGAAAGCCCTGAGAGAGTCAAGGCCCCCCGGAAACTCAGGGTCTTCCTCTACTGACATGAAGACCTCTTCTTCCTCTTCAACCTCTTCGAGCACCGACGGTACACGACTGAGGTCGACAGACGAGATTCGTGCAGCCTTTAAGGCGGAGACGCCATGACCTATGGCATAGTCCGAGACTCCTTCGGGCATGGGGATGGGCTGCTTGACAGTTGTCTGCTTGCCGTCCTTGTTGACTATCTCTTCGTCGATGGCGACGAAGGAGGTGTAGTTGGTCATGAGGTTGTATTTGAGGCCGAGTTCCAATATCTGCTTGGCGGTGGGGTTCTGGTCGTTGGCATATTCACCAGCAAGATAGCTGAGGTATTTGATGCGCTCGCGAGCCCAG
>JAFXMW010000102.1 GCA_017530105.1 Bacteroidales bacterium | reverse complement strand
CTTGGCTCTCCAGTGTCAGCAGGCTGCGTTGGATGGCGCCGATGGTGGCTGGGGCCACGGTGCCGTAGGCGGTGGTATATTGGGCGCGGTTGTTGCCCACCTCCTCCAGCATCTTGCGGAGGTCCTTGAGGTCGAGGAGCAGAAGTTGCTGGTCGTCAGCAATGCGGAACACCATGCTCAGTACGTCGCTCTGCGTGTCGTTGAGGTCGAGAATGCGGCTCAGCAGCATGGGACCCATCTCGCTGACGGTGGTGCGTAGTGGGTGACCCTGTTCACCGAACACGTCCCAGAAACAGACAGGGCACTCTTTATACTCGAAGCCGCAAGCCTGCAGGTTGTTGTCGGCAATGCTCTTCTCGAAATGCACGTTGCCGCCGCCCGCCTTGGCCACGCCCGAGAGGTCGCCCTTGATATCGGTGGCGAACACCGGCACGCCCATGGCGCTGAAGGTTTCGGCCAGGTTCTGCAGCGTACAGGTCTTGCCCGTACCTGTCGCCCCGGCAATAAGGCCGTGGCGGTTGGCCATGGAAGGGATGATGCCGAGATGTTTGCCGTCGGCAATGGCGTTGAAAGGAATACCGGTGTTGTCTATCATAAGATGAGTTGTTTGATGTTATTATTCAGATAACGCTAAAATAGATATATTATTGTAAACGAAAAAGACAAAAACTAATTTATAGGTTCGTCTATGAGAACACTCCTATTTGACACGTTGAAACATATTTACCTGATAGTCCATCACTTTTTAGGTTGCTTCCATTCGGACACGACACCAAAAGTGGGGTTGTAAAGAGTGCGTACCGCTGGCGCTCTATTGATTAAAAAAAAGTAGGGGAATACCCATGGGAGTTGTACATAGAGAAAAAACTTGCAAGTGAAAAAAAAGTTGTATATTTGCATTTGTATGCACCGAGTTGATGGTGTGAGTAATTGAGAAAGTGCATTTTGCTTTATTAATTCTGGTGAATCTCGACACTGAATGAGTATTTTTGTTTCTAATGGAGTCGAGATTCTGCATAGGAAAAGAGGGTTGAAATGAATGGTTCCATTTTCTTGTATTATAACAAAACGTTGTTTGAACCATTAAACAAACTAATAGATGATAAAATGAAAAAGAGCTACAAAATGAGATGGATTGGATTGGCAGCCTGTGTGCTGTTAGGATTATTTGCTGTCAGTTGCAACAAAGAAAAAATAAAGGCGCAGGAAACGCAAAATGAAGATGAAGGCAAATGGGTTGATTTAGGTCTGCCGAGCGGGCTGCTGTGGGCAACCCGAAACATCGGTGCTTCCTCGCCAGAGGATTATGGCGATTACTTTGCTTGGGGTGAGACCCAACCTAAGGAGGTCTATAACTGGAGCACCTATCGGTATTGCAACGGTCATTATAACGAACTCACCAAGTACTGCTATGAGTCAATTTATGGCTACAACGGTTTCACCGACAACCAGACTATATTGCAGCCAGGTGATGATGCAGCCACTGCCAATTGGGGTGGCGGTGCATATACTCCGACAAGGGGAGAATGGAAAGAACTGATGAACAACACCACATCGCAATGGACTACTCGCAACGGGGTGTACGGAAGACTTTTCACAGGTTCCAACGGCAACAGCCTCTTTCTACCCTCCGCTGGTTTCTACTGGGGTAGTTCGCTCTATTACGCTGTCAGTAATGGCTACTACTGGTCGAGTTCGCTCAACACGAGCCGTCCGGATCTCGCGTGGTTCTTCTACTTTGTTTCGAGCCACCAGCACATTGGCGACGGCGGCGATTACCGCTACTTCGGGTTTACTGTCCGCGCTGTACGTCAGAACTAACCCTTGTCCCGACTTGCACGGGCAAGGGAAAAGATGGCTGGCTGGGGTGCTCGCGGAGCGAGCTGCTCAGTTCCCGTCAATCATCTTTCCCTGTCATATAGGGAATGAGGTGTATGCTGTTAAAGTAAAAGTAAATCCACAAAAGTCAAGCTTTTGTGGATTTGTTGCATTTGGAAAAACGTCTATATTACTATGCTGGTTACACTCTACCTTGGTCTTGGCTATGTTTTAGAATGGATTTAGTGTAAAGTTGCCTATGTTTTAGAAAGGATTTTGAGAAAAGTTGCCTATGTTTTATTGGATTAGAGATAAGAAAGGCACGACGGCAGAAGTTGATTATGTGTGGCAGCAAGACTCACATCTGATTCCAATAGAGGTGAAATTGGGTACCAACTCTCACCTGAGATCTATACATAGCTTTGTGAACACAGCAGAGAAAAGAGTGACCGCGGTGAGGGTATGGAGTGGGGATTTTTTGGTACAGGATACTGCTACACCGGCACCCAATAACAAGCCCTATCGGTTGATATCCATAACGTTTTATTATGTGGGACAATTAGACAAGATATTGCGACGGCATGTTTGGTGATTGATGTCGTTGGGCTTTGTGCCGTATGGTGTTATTTTGGTAAGAAAATAAATTGTCGGGCAATAATATTATTATTTATTTTGCGTTATAGTCAGCGGTATGATAAGAGATAATATTATTAAAATACAGTCAACCCTGAAGGAAGGGGTGAAACTAATAGCCGTATCGAAAACCAAACCCGTGGAGAATCTGCGGGAGGCTTACGATGCGGGGCAACGCTTGTTTGGAGAGAACAAGGCTTTGGAAATGCGTGACAAACATGCGGTATTGCCCGAGGATATTGAGTGGCATTTCATCGGTCATCTCCAGACCAACAAGATTAAATATATTGCCGCCTACGTGCGGATGATTCACAGCATCGACAGTCTGTATCTGCTGCAGGCTGTGGACAAGGAGGCTCGGAAGCACGACAGGATAATTGACTGCCTGCTGCAGTTCCACATTGCCACAGAGGAGACCAAGTTCGGCCTGAACATGGAAGAGGCGGAAGCCCTTTTACAGTCGCCGGAATACGCTGCGATGAAGAATGTGCGTATTGTGGGGGTGATGGGCATGGCCACCAACACCGACAACCGCGGCCTTGTGCGCCGCGAGTTCCGCACGCTGCACGAGTACCGTGACTTTTTGGCTGAAAAGTATTTCAAAGGTCATGACGAGTTCAAGGAAATCTCGATGGGTATGACCCATGACTACGACATCGCCATGGAGGAGGGGAGCACGTTGGTGCGCATAGGCAGTGCTATATTCGGTGCCCGTGATTACGGTACTCCAGTGAATGACGTTTGATTATAACTTTTAAAAACAGGAGCATATATGCAGATATTCAAAAAGAAACAACATGTGATTATTTCCTATCTGGTTATCACATTGGGTATATTGATTTACACTTTCGGGTGGGCGGCGGTGATGCTTCCTGCCAAGATTGTGGGTGGCGGGGTGAGCGGTATCTCGTCGGTGTTGTATTACGCCTTGGGCATACATATCCCCATCGGTGTCATGAACTTGGTGATTAACGCCGTATTGGTTTTGATAGGGTTCAAAGTATTAGGGTCGAAGTTCGGAGCCAACACCATCTATGGCATCGTGATGTCGTCGCTTTGCTTTATTCTTTGGCAGCAGGTGCTGCACGTGGAGACCCTGTTCGACGTGAGCCAGTTTGGCGGTTTCATGTGTGCTATTATTGGTGGCGCCCTTTGTGGCGGCGGTATCGGCATGACTTTCGCCATGGGCGGCAACAGCGGTGGCACGGACATCATTGCCCTTATCCTTAGCAAGTTCTACAACATCTCTCCGGGCAAGGTGATTATGTATCTGGACATATTCATCATTGGCAGTTCCTTCTTTGTGTCGCACAAACTGGAGAATGTGGTGTTCGGCTACATTGTGATGGTTACCATGACTTACGTGCTGGATATGGTGCTGGACGGCAACAAGCAGTCGTATCAGATTCTCGTCTTCTCGCAGAAGAACAAGGAGATTGGCGAGGCCATCACCTCTGAGGTGGGACGCGGTGCCACATTGCTGGATGCCGAGGGCTGCTACAGCCATCAAGACCTGCAGGTGCTTATTGTCATGGTGCACAAGACCGACAAGCCCCACGTGATGCAGATTATCCACAGGATAGACGGCAACGCTTTCATCTCCGTCTCGAAGGCGCAGGGCGTGTATGGCAAGAACTTTGAAAAGCTGAAACTCTAACCGGCGTGTCGCCGGAGACATTTAAGGCTGACGAAACATAACAATATATTACTCAAGATGAAACTGATTTCTCCTTCTCTGCTCAGTGCCGACTTCGGCAATCTGCAACGCGACATCGAGATGCTCAACGCGAGCGAATGTGACTGGCTGCATGTGGACGTGATGGACGGTGTGTTTGTGCCGAACATCAGTTTTGGACAGCCCGTGGTAAAACATATCAAGAAACATGCCCGTAAGCCGTTGGATGTGCATCTGATGATTGTGGACCCCGGTCGTTATGTGAACGACTTTAAAGAGGCGGGTGCCGACATACTGACGGTGCACTATGAGGCTTGCACCCATCTCGACCGTACGTTGCATGCAATAAAAGATGCCGGTATGCGTTGTGGCACAGTACTCAATCCCGGTACATCTGTTGCTTTGCTTGAAGATACTATCCAGCTGTGCGACGTGGTGCTGCTCATGTCTGTCAACCCTGGATTCGGTGGGCAGAAGTTCATCGAGAACACCTACAACAAGGTCAAGCAGCTGCGTGCGTTGTGCGACAGGAAGAATCCCGACTGCTTGATAGAGGTGGATGGCGGCGTGAACACATCCAACGCCCCCATGCTCTTTGCCGCCGGAGCCGATGTGCTGGTGGCAGGCAACGCTGTCTTCAAGAGCGAGAATCCCGTGCAGACCATTCATGACTTAAAGCAATGACCCGTCCGCAACTGATTATAGCCGCAGGAAAAGAGAAGGCCCTTATGCGCCGTCACCCCTGGATATTCTCAGGGGCGGTGAAACGCACTGTTGGCACACCTCAAGAGGGGGATTTGGTTGATGTGTGCAATTCCCATGGAGAATGGATGGCCACGGGACACTACCAGAACGACAGCATTGTGTGCAAAGTGCTATCGTTCGACACTCCTAACATTGACACCGATTTCTTTAGGGATAGGTTCCAGTCGGCCATTGATTATCGTGACAGGCTGGGTTTCTTCGATTGCCCCGACACCAATGTCTTCCGGCTGGTTCATGCCGAAGGCGATTTCCTGCCTGGGTTGGTGTGCGACTGGTACAACGGAGTGCTGGTGATGCAAGCCCACAGTGTGGGGATGCACCGCCTGTTCCCCATGCTTACCCAGCTTGCAACAGAACAGTTGAAAGTCCACGGAATAAAATCCGTTTTTGATAAGAGTAGCGCCACCGTTCCTGGAGGCTCGGAAGACTGTTACCTATGGGGTATTGAGCCCCAAGAATGGGAAATAACCGAGCAGGGTAGGAGGATGCTCATTAACTTCTTCGAAGGGCAGAAGACCGGCTTTTTTATTGACCAAAGAGAAAACCGTAACCTTGTGGCCTCACTTGCCAAAGGCCACAGGGTACTCAACTGCTTCGGCTACACAGGCGGTTTCTCACTGGCTGCTTTGGGCGGCGGGGCGGAATATGTGGAGACGGTGGACATCTCCAAGAAAGCCATTGAACTCTGCAACCGCAATGTGGAACTGAACTTTGGTTCTCAATCCCCCCACTCTGGAGTCGTGGCCGATGTGTTGAAATATCTCGACAGCATAGAAAACCGTTTCGACCTTATCATCCTCGACCCTCCGGCTTTTGCCAAGAACCACCGCAGTCTGCAGCATGGCCTCAAGGGGTATCGAAGCATCAACCAACGCGCTATGGAAAAGATAGCCCCTGGTGGATTGCTTTTGACTTTCAGTTGTAGTCAGGCGGTCTCCGTCGAGGAGTTCAAAACCGTCTGTTTCACCGCTGCCGCCAATGCACACAGGCAGGTGCGCATTGTAAGACAGTTGCCCCATGCCATGGATCACCCTGTCAGCATTTATCATCCCGAGGGAGAATATCTCAAGGGCTTGTTGCTTCAAATTGAATAATACAAAACAAACATACTGTACTATGGAAGAAAAAGGATATTTAAAAATAGACCAATACGATGAGAAGTGTGTGTCGGAGATGGCGGAGCACTACAAAGCAATACTTCGTCTTTTAGGCGAAGACCCCGACCGCGAAGGACTGCTCAAGTCGCCCGAGCGCATTGCCAAGGCGATGCTCTTCTTCACCAACGGCTACGACCTCGACCCGGAGGAGATACTCCGTTCAGCCATGTTCCACGAGGACTATAAGCAGATGGTTGTCGTCAAGGACATTGAGCTCTACTCCCTCTGCGAGCATCACATGGTGCCCTTCGTGGGTAAAGCACATGTGGCTTACATCCCCAACGGCACCATCGTTGGACTGAGCAAAATACCCCGTGTGGTGGATGCATACGCACGCCGTCTGCAAGTTCAGGAACGCCTCACCAAGCAGATAAAAGACTGCATCCAGAAAACCCTCAACCCCATCGGTGTCGCCGTGGTTATCGAAGCGCAGCACATGTGCATGTCCATGCGCGGTGTGCAGAAGCAAAACTCCGTCACCACCACCAGCGACTTCACGGGTGCCTTCATGAACGACCCCAAGACCCGCGAGGAATTCATGCACATCATCGGTGTCGACCTGCATTAATTATTTTTGAAACATGAAAAAACACGCTTCCCTTATCCTGTTGGTCTTGAGCATCCTGTTCCTTCGAGGTGGCTCGGCCTGCGCACAGCTCACCCATACCGACAAAGGTGCTGTAGACCAGACAGCCAACACCCTGCTCAAGAAAGCCGCTGCCAAAATGTCCGGCACGGTCAGCTTCTCCGTCACCGTGGTGAACCTCGACAGCGAGAAGAAAGAAACCATGCGGCAGAAAGTCGACATCCTTTACAATGCGCCGCGCTATCGCGTAAAGGCTGGCAGCATCGAACTTTATTGCGACGGCAAATCCGTGTGGCAATACAACAAACCCAACAAAGAAGTGGTTGTCAGCCCTATGTCTGAAAACGATGACGACATCACCAATCCTGCCCGCCTGCTTTCCAATTACTCAAAAAGTTTCCGGGCCAAATTTATCCGCGAAGAGTCCGACGGCACAGCCATTGTCGACCTTCAACCTATCAAGAGCCGTTCCTACCACAAAATCCGCCTCTACATCGTTGCCAAAACGGGAGTCCTGAAAAAGATGGAGCAACATAATTTCGACTCCTCTCGCGGGGTCTATACCCTCTCGAATTTCAAAAACACCAAGGCCACTGATGCTGACTTCACCTTCAACACCAAGGCCAACCCGGGCGTGGAAGTGGTGGATATGCGTTGATGGCCTATCTCTTGCAAATACAATCTACAATCCCTAATTTATAATAGCTAAATGAAACTCCTTCTCATCGAAACCGCCACAGCCGTCTGTTCCGTCGCCCTTGCCGACGAAAATGGAATATTGGCCGAGCTGCACACCGCCGAACCCAATGCCCACTCGTCGCAATTGTCCCCCTTCATCGACAAACTTCTTGCCCAGTGTGGCATCTCTGCCTTGCAACTCGAAGCCGTCTGTGTCTCCTCCGGTCCCGGCAGCTACACAGGACTCCGCATCGGCGTAAGCACTGCCAAGGGGATATGCTACGCCCTCCAGATACCCCTTCTTTCCGTTCCCACTCTGCAAAGTATGGCCGCGCAATATTTTACTCAGCATCCCGACTATAAAGGTCTCGTCTGCCCTATGATTGATGCCCGCCGCATGGAATGTTATACCGCCATCTATGCCTCCCCCACTCACGTAGTGAAACCCGTCGATGCTGACATAATCACCCCCGGCATCTACGACACATATCTGGATAGGGGAGAGGTCACCTTCCTCGGCGACGGGGCTGAGAAAACCCGCCCCATCCTCGGCACTCATCCAAATGCCCGCTATGCTTACGGTTTCCTCATCTCGGCATCGGGACTTCATTCTCTCGCCCTCGAAAAACTCAGGTGCAACCAAGTGGAGGACGTTGCTTATTTCCAGCCCTATTATCTGAAAGACTTTGTAGCCAAGAAATCCATAGTCAGAGGATTAAGGTAAAAATTGAAACCTATTAATCAATCATCACGATGTTGCGTTACACACTCAAACGGCTTGGATACGGACTCCTTGTGCTTCTCGGGGTGGTTACACTTGTGTTTTTCCTCTTCAACATCCTCCCCGGCGACCCTGCACGCATGATGCTGGGGCAACATGCCGACGCCGAAAGCATTGAAATCATCAACCGCGACCTTGGGCGTGACAAACCTGTGGGTCTGCAATATATCAACTATCTTAACGACCTCCTTCCCCTCTCACTTCACAACAATACCGACTCGTCCAGCTACTTTTTCCTTGACCCCGGAAAATATTCGCCTTTCACCACCGTTCTGAAAATGGGTAGCACCTCTCTTGTGCTCAAATCTCCATACCTTCGCCGCAGCTACCAGTCCCAGCGCAAGGTCTCTGAAATCATCTCTTCTGCTTTTCCCCAAACCGCGCTACTCGCCGTTGTCGCTCTCACTTTTGCCCTTGTTCTGGGCATCATTCTTGGTGTTATTTCCGCTCTGCACAAAGACACCTGGATCGACCGTCTTACCCTCGTCCTCTCCACTCTCGGCATGTCGCTCCCGTCCTTCTTCGCCGCCATTCTCATCGCTTGGCTCTTTGCCTATGTTCTCTCCGACTGGACACACCTCAACATGTTCGGCAACCTCTACACCGTCGATGATTACGGGACCGGTGAATATCTCGACCTGAAAAACCTCATCCTCCCCGCCTTGACACTGGGCATCCGTCCGCTGGCCACACTCACCCAGCTCACCAAGAACAGCATGCTCGAAGCCCTCTCGCAGGACTATATCCGCACTGCACGAGCCAAAGGACTCTCGCGCAGCCGTATCATCTTCCGCCATGCCCTGCGCAATGCCATGAACCCCGTAGTCACCTCGGCCTCCGGCTGGCTGGCCGGACTCCTTGCAGGAGCCGTCTTTGTCGAATACGTATTCGACTGGAAGGGCATGGGCATCGTCATTGTCGACGGCCTCGACCAATACGACTTCCCCGTCGTCATGGGCTCCATCCTTTTCATCTGCGTCCTCCTGATTCTTATCAATATCATCACAGACATCCTCTACGGTCTTCTCGACCCCCGTGTCCGTATGCAGTGAAGAACATCACGATTGTCATATACGAACAAAGGTGCCCTGGATTTTCAGGGACACCTTTGTCGTTGTTATTTCGTCATTCTTAGCTCTTAGCGGAAATGTATTCATCGATTGCTTTAGCTGCCACGCGGCCGGCACCCATGGCGAGGATGACGGTGGCGGCTCCGGTGACGGCATCGCCTCCTGCAAAGACTCCTTTGCGGCTGGTCTGTCCGCAGGGGTCGGCTACGAGTCCCCCCCAGCTTTCGGTGTCCAGTCCGGGTGTGGTGCTTTTGATGAGGGGGTTGGGGCTGGTGCCGAGTGCCACGACGACATTGTCCACCTCAATCTCGAATTCGCTCCCTTCGATGGGGCTGAATTTACGGCGGCCTTTCTCATCCTTTTCCCCCATGGCCATCTTGATGCAGCGCATGGCACGCACATTGCCCTGCTCGTCGCCAAGGAATGCCTCGGGGTTGGTCAGGAATGAGAATTGGATGCCCTCTTCCATGGCGTGGTGTACCTCTTCGCGGCGTGCGGGCATGTCGGCCTGCTCGCGGCGATAGATGACGGTGACCTCGCTGCCAAGTCGTTTGGCTGTACGGGCGGCGTCCATGGCTACATTGCCTCCGCCGATGACTGCCACGCGGCGCCCGAGGTAGACGGGTGTGTCGTACTCTTTATCGTAGCCGTGCATGAGGTTGGTGCGGGTGAGTAGCTCGTTGGCCGACAGCACTCCGCCAAGGGTCTCGCCAGGAATGCCCATGAATTTGGGCAGTCCGGCTCCGCTGGCAATATACACGGCTTCGTAGCCGTGGCGGTCGAAGAGGTCGTCGACGGTGAGGCTTTTACCCACTATGACGTTGGTTTTGATCTCCACGCCGAGGTGTCGCAGGTTGTTGATTTCGGGTTCCACTACTTTCTGTTTGGGCAGGCGGAATTCGGGTATGCCGTAAACCAGCACGCCTCCGGCATGGTGCAGTGCCTCGAATATGGTGACACTGTAGCCCTTCTTGGCAAGGTCGCCCGCACAGGCCAAGCCCGAGGGCCCCGAACCGATGATGGCAACCTTGTGGCCGTTGCTTGCCGCCACGGGTGCCGGGGTGGAGGAGGGGTTGTGCTCGCGGTTCCAGTCGGTCACAAAACGTTCCAAAGCGCCTATGGCTATGGGCTCGCCCTTGCGGCCGAGTATGCAGCTGCCTTCACATTGGTTTTCCTGTGGGCATACACGTCCGCACACGGCGGGGAGCGACGAGTCGTGTGCAATGATTTCAGCTGCCAAAGCAAAGTCCTCTTGGGCTACGGCAGAGATGAATTCGGGTATATTGATGCTGACGGGGCATTGTGTCACACACATCGGTTTCTTGCAATGGAGACAACGGCGTGCTTCCGCCACGGCTTGACTGGGAGTGAAGCCAAACGACACCTCGTCGAAGTTACCAGCCCGCACTACGGGGTCTTGTTCTTGTGGTTTCTGGCGTTGAAGGGATGCCGCCACAGCGTCGCTCAGGTTGCAGCGATGACCGCCCTGTCCATCAACTGTGGCAATACGGTAACGCTCCCTGTCGGGGATGCGCAGCCGACGCCCCGCCTCTTCGAAGTCGACAAGGTGTCCGTCGAACTCAGGACCGTCGACACAGGTAAATTTAATCTTGTCGCCCACGGTAACGCGACAGGCTCCGCACATTCCCGTGCCGTCCACCATCATGCAGTTCATACTCACGATGGTTTTCAGCCCTATCTCTTTGGTCAGCATCGATACGAATTTCATCATGGGCAGAGGACCAATGGCTACGCAGTGGGTGTAGGGCGAGCTGTAGGTGCCTTCGGGCGTAGAGCAGAGACTCTTTATTTTGGTTGTCACCAAGCCGTGTTCCCCATACGACCCATCGTCGGTCATAACGTAAAGGTTGTCGCAAACCGCACGCATCTTTTCTTCAAAGAAAAGCAGGCTCTTGTTTCTTGCACCGATGATTACGTCGGTGTGGATGCCCATGCTGTGAGCCCATTTCACTTGGGGGTAGACCGGCGCTATGCCCACACCCCCTGCCACAAACAGCAGTCGCATCTCCTGCTGTTCCTGCTGAGGGGCTGTTATCAACTCGCTGGCACGACCCAAGGGACCCACCATCGTGTAAAGGCGGTCGCCTTCGTTCATCATGCTCAGCCTTTTGGTGCTTTCGCCCACCACCTGGTAAACGATGTCCACGCTCTCCCTTTCGGGGTGGATGTCGCAAATGGTGAGGGGTACACGTTCTCCCTTGTCGTGCGGAATAACGATAACAAACTGTCCCGGCAACCCTCTTTGTGCAACCCAGGGTGCCCTGATTTCCATCAAATAAATCTCGTTGCTGTTCAGCAACTCTTTCTTCAGAATAGTGTACATATCTCAATTATCATTTTTTAATCTATTATCGGTTCAGCACAATGCGGAACACAGTGCCTTGCCCCTCTACCGAATATTTCACAAAAATCCGTCCTTTGTGGTAATCGTTGATAATACGTTTGGCAAGCGACAGCCCCAGACCCCATCCGCGGGGTTTGGTGGAGAACCCGGATTCAAACACCCTCTTCTGCACCGATGGCGACATGCCGCGTCCCGTGTCCCCCAAATCGACAAACACATGCCGGCTGTCCGACGACACCACTACTGTGAAAGTTCCTTTCCCGTCCATGGCGTCGATGGCATTTTTGCAAACATTTTCTATCACCCATTCAAACAGATAGCTGTTCAAGGGCACCCGGATGTCCTCTTCAGGAAAACTGGTGACGAATTTCACCTTGCGCGAACTGCGTGTTTGTAGGTAGGCAAGAGCATTACTGATTGCCGTGCACACCCCTTCGTATTGCAGTTCCGGCACCGAGCCAATCTTTGAAAAGCGGTGCGCCACGGTTTCCAGCCGTTTCAAATCCTTGTCAATCTCCGCTGCGTACTCCTTGTCCAGCCGTTTCCCCTCCAAGTATTGAGTCCAAGCCATCAGCGACGAGATTGGTGTCCCCAGCTGGTGGGCGGTCTCTTTGGCCATACCCACCCAGATTCTGTTCTGCTCCATGCTGCGGGCAGTGCGAAGCAGATAGTACGACACCACCATCAGCACCCCGAACACAAACAGATAAAGCAACGGCACCCATCGCAGCGCCTTCAGCATCGGCGTGTTCTCATAGAAAAGATAAGCCCGCTGGCCGTCGGGAAGCCTAAACTCTATCGGAGCGTTCTCCTCCTCCATCTCGCACAGGCGTTCAGAGAGTGCATCGGCTGTGGCGAACTCCCTTTGAGCCATGTTGCCGCTGGCCAGAACCTTCTCCTGCAGGCTGTCCACAACCAGCACAGGCACCAACACCCCGTTGTTCGTAATCTCCTCTAAAAACTGCTCGTTGAACCTGTCGAGCACCTGCCGCAGTTCGGTGTACATCTTCGACTCCTTATAATAGAGAGTCATCTTCATACCCCATATACGATAGTGGAAAGGCTCATTGTGGGAGAACTCTTTCAGTCTCTCCCCCTCCAGTTTCTGCCCTGCCAACTCGCTGGGCACTGTGATGATTGAATCAGAGTTGGTGATAACGATGGCTGTCTCGCAGCTGTCCACAATATATCTCACATAGTCCAGGCTAAAATCGGCATCTGCATTGGTCCCCATCCTGTCGAACGACCGCAGGATATTGGTGTACAACTCCATCTTACGGTGTTCATCGAGAGCCACCCTGGCGAAAAACTGTTCGGAATAGTTCACCAGACTCGACTTCTGGCTGATGGCGTTAGCCCACAGCTTCACCTTCTCCAGTTCAGCCCTCCTCATCTGGTTCGACAAATTGTTAATCTCCACCAGCGCAAACACCGCCAGCAGCACCGTCAAACCCAGTATAAACCATTTAGCCCTGTTCAATTTTCAATTATGTTTTATCAGTCAAACTTGATGCTCTTTGCCGGTTCGACACTCGAGATGTACGTGGCAGGGATGAGCATGGCCAGCACACACACCGCCAAAGTCCCCGCCGCAACAGCAGCCACAGTTCCGACACCCAGCTCAATCGGCACCGTCGACATTGCGTAGCTCTCGGGATTGAGACGGATGATCCCCGTCGCCCTCTGCACCGCGCAAAGCACCACGGCCAGCGTGCCGCCGATGGCTATGCCCTTCAGGGCCGTCACGGCACCCCTTGTCACAAAAATGGTACGGATGCTCCGGTTGTCAGCCCCTAAAGTCTTCAACACCCCTATTGTGGAGATGTTCTCGAAAATGAAAATCAGCAACGCCGACACCACCGAAACCGCACACACAAGCATCATCACAGCAATAATCAGCACCACATTGCCGTCCAGCAAATCCAGCCAGGCGAACAACGCCGGGTTCTGATCCACGATTGTCGTGACGGTCAAATCATATCCCAGCCTCTCCTGCAGTCTGTGCACCACCTCGTCCAACCGGCCGAAATCCTCCACCAGCACCTCGTAGCCTGCAGCCTGCCAGTCTTCCCAACCGTTCAGCCCCCTCACCTGGCGCAAATCCCCCACCACATAATGGAGGTCGAAATCCGCCAAGTCAGTGTTATAGATGCCCGAAATCGACAAAGCACGGGCGCGGTAGTTGTCGCCCTGCCAGAAATAGGTGCGCAGCTTGTCGCCCACCTCCAGCTCAAGCCTGTCGGCAAGCGAGCGGGACACGATCACCTCGTTACCGGCTCCGCTGTCGGGCAAAGCGAACAGCCGACCTTCCACCAGACAACCCGCAAAAAACGACGAGTCATAACCCCTCTCCAAACCCTTCAGTACTATGCCGTGAATCTGGTCGTCTGTCTTCACCATACCCCCCTTGTCGGCGAAAAATTGAACGTGCCTGACCCCTTCGGTGTGGCTGATAGCCTTCACCTCCGCCCGACGCACATCCACAGGCACCTCTTCGTATGTGTTGCCCATAGCATAGGGCTTCACCACTATATGCGAGCCGAACCCCACAGCCTTGCGTCGGATTTCACCCTGGAAGCCCCTCAGCACGCACACCGACACCAGCATCACCAGCACCCCGAGAGCCACGCTCCACACGGCAATATTCACCAACGGGGCCGCATAGCCTCTCCCGCCGCGGGACTCCCCATTCAGAGAACCCGCAACAGCGTTGCCTTGCCTCTCCCTGCCGCGCAGGCGACTGGCTACAAACCGTTCGAACTGCATATAAGATATAAGAAAGATTGTATTATTACAAGAAAGAGGGAAGGTGTAATGGCATGGGTGAAAAATTACACCATCCCCCTTTCATATTCCATACCAGTTTAAAATGCGGTTGCAATACCGATGAAATCCTCAGCCTTAAGCGAGGCACCACCAATCAAGCCGCCGTCAACATCCTTATTGGCAAACAGCTCCTTGGCATTTGAAGGCTTGCAACTGCCGCCATACAGGATGCTGGTCTCCTCGGCCACCTCGTTGCCGTATTTCTCGGCAATCAAGCCGCGGATGAAAGCGTGCATCTCCTGAGCCTGCTCCGGAGTGGCGGTCTTGCCTGTACCAATGGCCCAAACGGGTTCGTAGGCAATCACCACATCGGCAAATTGTTCGGCACTGAGGTGGAACAGACCGTCGGTAATCTGGCGTTTCACCACTTCATACTGCTTCTCGGCCTCGCGCTCCTCGAGCACCTCGCCGCAGCATACGATAGGTCTCAAACCGTGTTTCAGCAACTGGTCAACCTTGCGGACGACAATTTCATCGGTCTCATGATAGTAGGCGCGGCGTTCACTGTGTCCCACAATGCAATAGTCCAGTTCCATCGATTCCAGCATTGCTGCCGAAACCTCGCCGGTATAGGCACCGCTCTCCTGGTCACTCACGTTCTGGGCACCGACCATAAAGTAAGAGTCGTCGCCATAGTCCGAAACCATTTCCAGATATGGGAACGGAGGACACAGAATCATAGTGGTGTTGGCATCGAGAGTCACCTCTTCCAGCTTTGCCATAATATCGTTGACCAGCTCGTCGGCCTCGTCAAACGTCTTGTTCATTTTCCAGTTTCCTGCTACAATGTGTTTTCTCATGATATTGTTCTTTTAAAGTTAATATATTCATTCATTTATTACATTCGTATTGTCAATGTGCCCTTCTCTGTTCATAGCGTTCCAGGAATGGCAGGATGTCCTTTGTGGCCAACACCTTATTCATTATGATACGTCGCTCCTCGTTCAGAATAATCATTGTCGGAGCTCCGTGAACGTTGTAGGCAACCTGATAGTCGATATTCACGTTCGAGCCTCCTACATTTACAAACGGCAATTGATGTTCGCGCACATATTTTTTCCACTTCGCCACGTCCGACTCGTATCCGATGGCATACACCTCGAAAATCTTGTTGCCTGCTGCCGAAAGCGAGTCGTACAAAGCCTTGAGTGTGGCAGTCTGCTCTTGGCAGTGGTGGCAATCGGGGTCCCAGAACCACAGAATCACATACTTTTGAGGAAAACGATGCGACGAAATCCAGTCCTTGGGGTCTGGCGACTGGTTGGTGTCTGCCATGTAAAGTTCCTGTCCCATGGCACCAATCAGCGACTGTTCCAAAAACTCCACACTCTGACGCTTGTTGGTCAGCTCGGCCTGGGTAGCCCATGGACATTTCCCCGTCAGATAGTATTTCCTCACCAAATAGCACCATGTGGCATCCCATCCAATATTCTTGGTGGAGCGGTAATACTTTGGCATAATGAAGTCCATGAAGTAACGCATCATAACCGAATCGTTTTCAATCTTTTTGAACAACATGTCGGCATATCTGCACACGGTGTCGCTCTCCATGTGGTAAAGCACTCCAAAGAAGTAATAATTCATCTTGTTGAACAGGTCGGGGGTGTAAATCAGGCTGTGGTCTGTCAGGTCAATGCCATCCCAAAAATGGGTGCGATAATAAAGGGCTTTGTCCTCCACCTCGTCGGGCACTTCCGGGCCGTTGAACATCTTTGCCAACTGAAAGAAACGGTACTTGGAATTAGCCTTGAAAATGGAATCTTCAAAGTTAATCATATCTTTGGATAACAACTCCATTTCCTTCTCGGCTTCATCTTTTACTTTAGCATCTCCGGACTTCTTCTTTTTATCAATTTCTCTTGCTTGCTTTTTTGCTTGGTCTTCCCTTTTCAGGAAAGAGAACATGATTTGGTTGGCGGGGGACCCGACAATATCCTTTTGCGGGTCTGCCACCTCGTTGGACGGGGACAGGCGTATTGTAAACTTTTGGCTTCCGTCTATGGTGAAATCCAGCAGGCTCTTCTTTCCCTCTTTGCCATATAATGCATAGATACCGGTATCCCATTTACGCCGTCCGCTGAAAGTATAGTTGCCATTATTGTCTCCTCTTGCACTGTCCATGGTGATGAACCCATCGCGGAAGTGCTGGCCGATATACATGACACTGTCATGTTTTTCTGTGTTCGGGAATACAAATGTAATGCTATATTTCTGTCCCCATGTAAGTGGTGTCAGAAGTGCAAGTAAAGATATAGATAAAATGATTTTCTTCATTGTCTTACAATTGATTAATCGGTATTATCTGATAGGGTTGTGTGGGGGTGACAGGCACCCGGCGCGGTGTTTTCTCGAAGATAAGAGTTGCTACAAATGTGAATGCAAAATTGTCGGTCAGAGTTTCGTTCATATAAGGAGCATCGAAGGGGCATATCTGGTAGGCCACGGCAAAACCCAAGTCTATCAGTCCCCAATGCACCAGTCCATCGAAACCGGCGGCGGGTTCCAGCAAACCTAAATGAGGAGCCTGTAAATCGAGACCGTCATGGTGTAGTTTCCCGTCAATGTCCTGTCCGAACAGTTGACCCCACATGGCGTTAACTTGTAGAAATGCCAAAGGTTGCGACCACGACAGTTCCCACAGTGGCATAGGTGGAGTATAGTTGAGGCATAGGTGGGCAAACATGTTGGCTGTAAATGTGTTGGGGCGCACTGTAAGGAATGTGTTGCGGAAGAAATAGCCCGATTTTGCCGTACCCGACAAATCGAACATTCGGCTATAAGGAGCGAGGGCTGTGACAAAACCGGCTTGTCCAAACACATGTAGTCCAAATTCTCCGGGTTCAGCATCGTACTGTGCCAGCAGACGCAAGTATGGAACATCGTTCCGGTCAACATATTCCCCCTTCGTCACGCCCGCCGTAGCCGTCACGGCCAAGCCGCGGCTCCAGTCGGCCCGTGCCGTGAAGGCCGCATGTGGCAGTGCCATAGGCATTGCGTCGGGGGTAAGTCGGGGATAGAGAGGGCCATCGTTGTTGAAGCGGTATTGTTCCCAAGCGAGAAGAGCCCCTGCCGACAACTCCCAGTCGCGGCGGGGTGTCACTTTGATATCGAATCGGATGCCCTTCACCCCCACATATCGCGAGGCAAGGAAGGTGGTGTTGAGTTCAGGCGACAGGAAACTGTAGTCCCCCATGCGTCGCGACGCGGCCGTTTCGAGGTCGTTGAAGGCTCTAAAGCGCAGTTTCACATCGCCTTGTCCGGGTAGTCGCAACTGCACTGCCACACCGTATTTCAGCCCTTGGTCCTTGAAACCGTAGGCGGCATAACCGCCCAGCGACCATTGGCCGATGGATGCCGGCCGGGGTTCTGCAGCCTCGTTCGGGGTGACCCATGTCAGTCCCGCCTCGATGCGCGAATGTTCGTAGCGGTTGTAGCCGTAAAGGTGGTCTAAGTTGAGATACAAAGCCGACGGCGCCCGGTAGGGCGTGAGTCTCAAACTCTGTGCCGAGGCCAGTAGCCCCGGAAGCATCAGCAGCATTATTGACAACCTTTTCGGCATAATTGTTTCAACTCCTCGGCAAGGGAGGATTTTACATTAAATTGCAAATTGCAAAGATACGAAGAAAATTTGGTTTGTTGAAAAAAAAAAGTCTCTTTCGGGTTGAAATGGGTGCGGGTTTGCGTAAATTGCTAATTTATAGTATATTGCCGCTTAATATGGCCTTTCTGCCTTGCCGCTTTCATAGTAGAAGGTTCGCTACATATCCCATTCTTTTGCGTTAGTTCTCCCATATTTCTCCCATGCAGCATGGGAGAAATATGGGAGAAATATGGGAGAAGTGATGGGGAAGGAGCGAAGGAATGAGTTGGCGTGTTGCGGCGGGATGGTGACGAAACAATGCTTCTGGGCATGAAAGTTTTGTCAAGAATGTGTGTAATTTAAAAAAAATGTGTATCTTTGCATCTTGTAATTTTCGGATTAATGAAATAATAATTTATATATAATACACAAATATTGAAAGATATGAACTACGACGTTATTGTTATCGGCAGTGGTCCGGGAGGATATGTGGCAGCGGTGAAGGCTGCACAGTTAGGAATGAAAACCGCCGTTGTGGAGAGGGAGAACCTCGGAGGCATCTGTCTTAACTGGGGTTGCATCCCTACTAAAGCCTTGCTGAAAAGCGCACAAGTTTTCAACTATATCAACCATTCGGCCAACTATGGAGTGGCTGCCCAAGGGGCTGAGGCCGACATGGGAGCCATGGTGCAACGTTCACGTGGCGTGGCAGAAACGATGAGCAAGGGCGTCCAGTTCTTGCTGAAGAAGAACAACGTGGATGTGATTATGGGCACGGGATGTGTGAAGCCCGGCCACAAGGTTTCGGTCACTGCAGCCGACGGCGTGGTGACGGAGTACGAGGCCAGTCACATCATTGTCGCCACGGGTGCCCGCAGCCGTGTGATGCCCAGTATGCCGCAGGACGGCAAGCGTATTATTGGCTACCGCGAGGCAATGACGCTGCCTTTCAAACCCAAGAGCATGGTGGTTTGCGGCAGTGGAGCCATTGGCAGCGAGTTTGCTTTCTTCTATCAGAGCATCGGTGTGCAGGTTACACTGGTGGAGTTTATGCCTCAGATTCTGCCTAACGAGGATGAGGACACCGCCGCCCAGATGAGCCGCAGTTTCCGCAAGATGGGCATGAAGGTGATGGCCAGTGCCAGTGTGGAGAAGGTGGAGATGGAGGGCGATGTGTGCCATGTCACTATCAAAGATATGAAACGCAATACGGAGAGCGTGGTGGACTGCGACGTGGTGCTGAGCGCCGTGGGCGTGGTGACCAATCTGGAGAATCTGGGATTGGAAGAGACCGGTATCGCCGTGGAGCGTGGCAAGATTGTGGTGGATGACTGGTATCAGACCAATGTGCCTGGCTATTATGCCATAGGCGATGTGGTTCACGGTCCTGCTCTGGCTCACGTGGCCAGTGCCGAGGCCATCTGCTGTGTGGAACATCTGGCAGGTCACGAGGCCAAGAAGGTGAATTATGCAAATATCCCCGGCTGCACATACACTACGCCTGAGATTGCCAGCGTGGGTTTGACGGAGAAGAAGGCTCTCGAGGCCGGCAAAGAGGTGCTGGTGGGCAAGTTCTTCTTCAAGGCCAGCGGCAAGGCTACGGCGGCAGGCAACACCGACGGTTTTATCAAGATGGTGATAGACAAGAACACTGACGAGATTTTGGGCTGCCACATGTGCGGTGACAATGTTACGGAAATGATAGCAGGTATCGTCTCGGCTCGAGAGAACGGCTTGACAGCCAAACAGGTGGCGGGTTCTATCCACCCGCATCCCACGATGAGCGAGGCTGTGATGGAGGCTATTGAGGCCGCATACGGCTGTGCTATCCACGGATAAACAAACCGCTGGCGTGGGGAGAGGGGTGATGGCAACCGGGTTTGTCGACACCCGTTTCCCCAGGCTTTGAAAGATGAAAAAAATCACATTAATAAACACTATACTAAATTGCTATGAAGATTTTACCGAAGAGTAGAAAAAAAGTTGCCAGAGGTTTGAGTGTGTGGGTGTCGAATCATTACTGCCCTACGTTGTTTGGCATTAGGGGCAAGTATGAGTCGTCGTATAAGTCAGGACAGTATGTCGAAAGTGGGGCCCCCGGGACGGGTTTCTTTGTCAGGAACAGTTCGAGCCGTACGTATAAGGCTTTCTGTCAGAACGAGCGCGCCAAGCTTGTACCCAATTATTGGGAGATGGTGCGGGGTCATGAGTTTTCGTTCGACCGCGAGATTGCGCGTGCCGAGCAGGCTCAGGGCGAGAAGGGTATGAGCAAGTGGAAGGAGATGGTTCTGGAATCGTATGTGAATGTGCTGCCTATGGCCAAGGAGGCCGAGGAGTCGGAGCGCATTATCAACGCCATCAAGGAGCTTTCGCACAGGCGCCACCGTTTGTCGTCGTATCAGACACATGTGATGTCGAGTTTCAAGTCGAAGGAGGCACGGCTGGGGCACGATGTGCGTGGTATCCAGCTGCATGTGCCGGAGATTTGCGGGGAGGAGCGTTACCAGAAGTTCGGCGGCGTGGTGGTGGCTTTCTCACAGCTGGCCGCCAGCCACAGAATCTGGAGCGTGAGAAATAATTTCAGCGGCTTGGAGTCGTCGTTTGTGCAGGTATATTTCGACTTGGGTATCTTCGACTTTATCCAGGCTCCGCTGATGACCCCGATGATGCGTGACGCCGAGGGCAACCGTTATTTCCTCTATCCTGATTTCATCGTGCGTTCGAGGGATAACGTGGATTTCGATGTGTTTGAGCTGAAGGGGTTGAATTTCCTGTTCCGCGAGGTGCCGTACGATATGGTGTCGAATATGGTGATTGACAGTTATTACGACCGCGAGAACACGCAGGATGTGTCGACCCATCTGCACCGCCGTAATTACGAGCAGTTCGGCGACGGCCTGCTGGTGAACAAGGACACGAAGGCTTTAAACGAGATTGAGGAGGAGCACAAGATGCGTGAGCGTGTGGTGGGTGAGCTGTATATCCCGGAGATGGGGTCGCGTTATTATGTGCGCGACTTCAAGTCGTTGAAGACTTTTGTGAAGGCTTTGAACCAATATCAGGAGGAGTTGTAGGAGGAGAGTTTTCTTTTCACCGGCTCATAATCGTGGAGTTACTTTATTCCTTTGACGGATGAAGAAGAGGTATGTTTACCGTTTCAATCCCCATACGTTGTCGTATGAGAGGGTGGAGGCTACGTGGCGCGACCGGCTGAAGCGCGCGGCGACGTTGGTGTTGCCCGGCGTGGTGGCGGGGGTGGCTGTGGCTTTCGCCTTGGGGAGTGTGGTGGACTCGCCCGAGGAAAGGATGCTGCGTGCCGACGTGAAGGAGTATCGCCATGCGTTGGAGCAGTTGAACCGCAGTGTGGAGAGGGCTGAGGCTGTGCTTGCCGACATCGAGGAGCGGGACAGTGCGGTGTATCGCACCATCTTCGGGGCCGCCCCGGTGGCCGAGAGCCGCCGGAGGCCGTTGCGCCGCGACTACAGCCGTTGGGAAGGGAAGGCTTCGAGCCGTTTGATTGTGGGTACGATGGAGCGGGTGGACACGTTGGAGCAGCGTCTGTATGCCCAGTCGGTGTCGTTGGACGAAATCCACCGCATGGCGGGGACCAAGCGCGAGCGCATGGCTACCATGCCTGCCATCATGCCCATAGCGAAGAGCGACTGCCGCATGGTGTCGGGCTACGGCATGAGGTATCATCCTATTCTGCACTACCGCCGTATGCACACGGGTGTCGACTTGTCGGCTCAGCCGGGGACTCCGGTACACGCCACTGGCGACGGACGGGTGACTGTGGCGGGCAGAGGCGGCGGCCTGGGCGGCTACGGTGTCTGCGTGGTGGTGGACCATGGCTTCGGCTTCAAGACGCTGTATGCCCATTTGCAGGAGGTGAAGGTGAGCGAGGGGCAGCGTGTGAAACGCGGCACGGTGATAGGCACTGTGGGTCGGACGGGTCTGGCTCAGGGCTATCATCTGCATTATGAGGTTATCCAGAACGGCAACAAGGTGAACCCGGTGTATTATTTCTTCAACGACTTGACCCCGGCGGAGTATGACGAGGTGCTGGAGGCTTCGTATCAGGAGAATCAGTGCCTGAGTTGATAATTGAAAAAGGAGCATTGAGCATTGAAGATTGAAATTGACGATAATGCGGGTTTCTGTTTCGGTGTGGTGAGGGCGATAGGCACTGCCGAGGAGGAGTTGTCTCGTTCGGGGTCGCTGTTCTGCCTGGGCGATATTGTGCATAACAATGCCGAGGTGTCGCGGCTAAGAGCCAAAGGGCTTGAGGTGATAGACCACGAGGGGATGGACAGGGTGGCACGGCAGGGCAGGACACAGGGGGTGAGACCCCGTGTGTTGATTAGGGCTCATGGCGAGCCGCCGTCGACCTACAGCGAGGCGGAACGTCAGGGAGTGGATTTGATAGATGCTACGTGTCCGATTGTCCTGGCGTTACAGCAACGGATTAGAAGGGGGTATGAGGAGATGCGCCGCAGGGAGCCCGAGGGGCAGGTGGTGATTTTCGGCAAGCCGGGTCACGCCGAGGTGGTGGGGCTGTGCGGACAGACCGAGGGGAGAGCCATAGTGGTGAGCAGCGCCGAAGATTTGGACGGGATTGATTACGGCAGGCCGATAAGGATGTATTCGCAGACGACAAAGAGTCGCGAGGAGTATGCCCGGTTGATTGAGAATGTGAGACGCAGGATTGCCGACAGCAGCGAGGGAAAGGCCCGTGAGGAGGATTTCTTTGTGGCGTACAACACCATCTGCAGTCGTGTGGCCAACCGAGCCGCGATGTTGGAGAAGTTTGCGCAGGGAGTGGACGCGGTGTTGTTTGTCAGCGGGCAGGGGAGCTCGAACGGCCATTATCTGTTTGACCTTTGCCGCAGGGTGCAGCTGAGGACGTACCTGCTGTATGGCCCGGAGGATGTGGAGCAGGTGAAGGAAGAGCTGTTGAGTCAAGGGGTAGAGAGAGTGGGAATCACCGGAGCTACCAGCACACCGCGATGGCTGATGGAGTCGGTGGCACAGGAGTTGAAAAATGAAAATTGAGAATTGAAAAGATATGTATCTGACTAATTTGAAGGTGACCAATTTCAAGTCGTATACGGAGCTTGATGTGGATTTCTGCCCTAATGTGAATTGCCTTGTGGGCAACAACGGGGTGGGGAAGACGAATTTGTTGGATGCAGTGTATTACTTGTCGTTTTGCAAGAGTTGTTTCAACAGCATCGACATGCAGAATATCCGTCGCGACGAGGATTTCTTTGCCATCCATGGTCGTTACGGGATGGAGGGTGAGACGGTGCCGGTATCGTGTGTCTGTCGCAAGGGGCAGCCCAAACAGATGAAATGGAACGGTAAGTTGTGCAAGACCCTGGGGGAGCATATAGGGAGGGTGCCGTTGGTGATGGTGTCGCCCCACGACCAGGGCATTATCCAGGGCGGCAGCGAGGCGAGACGGAAGTTTATCGACGGGGTGATTGCACAGACCGACAGGGTGTTTCTTAATCATTTGTTGCAGTATAACCGTGCTTTGGAACAGCGCAACAAGTTGTTGAGACAGTTCTATGAGGACCGCAACTGGGATGAGGGCAGCATAGGAGTGTGGGACGAACAGCTGGTGAGGCATGGAGAGGTGCTGCGCGGGGCACGGCAACAATTCCTTGAAGGGTTCACCCCGTTGTTTGACGAGTATTACGAGTGGATAACCGATGGCAGTGAGCGCGGCGTGGTCACCTATGTGGCGGAGCGGGAAGTCCCCCTGGCACAGCAGTTGGCTGAAGCCCGCCAGCGCGACAGGTATGCCCAGTATACAACCGTGGGTCCACACCGCGACGATGTGGAGTTGACAGTGGGCGACATGCCTGTGAAGAGGTACGGCTCGCAGGGGCAGCAAAAGACTTTTGTGCTGGCTATGAAGTTGGCACAGTTTGAGTATATCTTCCGCAGCAGCGGGATGAAACCCATTCTGTTGCTGGATGATGTTTTCGACAAATTGGATATGGTGCGGGTGACCCAATTGGTGGAACTGGTGGGGAGCGACCGTTTTGGTCAGGTGTTCCTGACCGACACCCAGCCCGGCAGGGTGAGAGGGGTGTTTGAGACCATCCCTCAGGTGGAACACCGTATCTTTAAAGTGGAAAAAGGAACGTTGGAGGTTGAAAGTTAGAATATGTATAGTAACGAACATACGTTGCAGGATTTGCTAAGGAAAGCCTATCAACGCCTCGATATGACCGAGGCGGTGACCGAGATGGAGGTGAAGGAAGCGTATAAGAAAGTGGTGGGAGACCTGATTGGCAAGTTGACTTGGGAAATCCGCTTTAAAGACGGCACCCTGAAAGTGTCTATCGCTTCGCCTGGACTGAGGCAGGAGTTGTGGTACAGAAGGGAGTCGTTGATGGAAAAGATTAACGATATGCTCGGACGTCCGGTAATAAAAAGAATAGTGTTTGTATGAAACAGATATTTAAAGCTCTTAACATGATAAGGCTCTGCGACAGCAGGGCGTTCTGGCTGCGCATTGTCTATGTGGTTATCACCAATGTGCTGCCTCTTGTGAATCTGTATATCCTGAAGTTTATGGTCGACTCGGTGACCACGGGTGAGTATGCCGTGGTCCTGGGGGTGAGAATGGACGTTTTCACCACGCTGGGACTGTATTGCGCGGTGTTTCTGCTCAACAGGATAGTGGCTGTTTTCAACAGTGTCAACAATGATATTATCTCGCAGAAGTTGATAGACTATATCAGTGAGCGGATGCAAGGCCAGTCGGCGATGTTGGACATGTCCTATTTCGACAATCCCGAATACCACGACACCTATCACCGCGCCCAGCAGGAGGCTTCGTACCGTCCTATCCAGATTTTGAATGGGTTCATGACTTTGTTGGGGTCGTTGATAACCATTGCGGGTATTGTGACAATGCTGGCAAGCGCTTCGGGGTGGATTATTGTGGTGATGGTGGTGGCCGTGGTGCCGTCGTTTATTGTGCGAGTGATAAAGGCCAGAAAGATTTACGCATTCCGGCGCAACAACACCCAGAATTACCGCCGCACGAGTTATTACACCGCCCTGCTGGGAGGCCGCGACTACGCCAAGGAAATGCGCACTTTTGGGCTGGCTCCTTTCTTCAGGAAGCGTTTTGTGGCCATCCGCGAGTCGCTGGTGAAGGAGTTGCTGAGGATTTCGCGACGGCTGGGTGTGTACGATGCTGTGTGTGCCGTGGTGGAGACGGCGGCGTTGTTTTTTGTCACCATGTTCCTCATCTTCAGTGCCACAGAAGGCTCCATATCGCTGGGTTCGTTTGTGATACTCTTCGAGGCTTTCCGCCGTGGGCAGACACAGATGACCAGCCTGGTCAGCAGTGTGACGGGGTTGTATGACAACCGCCTGTTTATCGGCAACCTGTTTGAGTTCCTTGATTTCAAACCCACCATTGTCAATGCTCCCGATGCGATTCCTTTCCCCAAAGAGGTGTACGAGGTGGAGTTCCGCGACATTACTTTCCGCTATCCCAAGATGCAGCGCGATGTGCTGAGCCATTATAACCTAAAAGCCCGCGCCGGCGAGGTGACTCAAATCGAGGGCGAGAACGGGTTTGGCAAGACCACTCTTCTCAAACTCCTTTTGCGTCTTTACGATACCGACCAGGGTGCGGTACTTATTAATGGCGTGGATGTACGGCGTTACGACCTCGCAGGGCTGAGAAGGGGAATAGGTGCAATATTCCAGGATTATGTCCGTTTCTATTGTACTGCCGAAGAGAATATAGCCTTTGGTGACATCACCCACTGGGACAAGGAGAAGGTGAAGAAAGTGGCCGAGTTGGCCGGAGTGGACAAGTACATCGAAAAACTCCCCCACGGCTACGAAACCATGCTGGGACGTATGTTCGACGGCGGTGAGGAGTTGAGCATGGGACAGTGGCAACGCATAGCATTGGCACGACAGCTCTACAGCGATGCCCCTGTGTTGATTTTTGATGAACCAACCGCATGGATGGATGTCCCCTCGCGCGACCGTTTCTACCGCACACTCGAACAATTGCAGCGCGAGAAGAGAGTGATAATATTGATTAAACATATATAATAATAGGTATAGAAAATGATGCAGTTTGAACTAAAACAGATAAGCCCGAAAGACTATGAAGGCAACCTCGTCTTCCTTTATGGCAACGAGGTGGCCGACCGCAACCTACCTTTGAGCAAGAAGGAACTGGAATATCTCAAAGCCCGCAGGGAGAAGGATGCCGACTCTATTGTGGTGTTCGACCGCCTGCCCTATAGGTTTTTTTTCGTCAATTTCGACAGTGAACGCCTACCCGGCGAAAGCCAGGAACGTCTTCGCCGCAGCGCCGACAAAGTGGTGGCGCAACTCAGAAGCGAGAAACAGACCTCCCTTGCTTTGACAGGCGAAGGGGTCATACCCGAAGAAGTGGTGGCCTTTGCCGAAGGGCTCTTTCTTGCCGACTATACTTTCGATGTCTACAAAACCGAAAAGCCCAGTCATCTTGCCACAGTCTCCATCGATGAGTCGTTCCTTTCGGCTGAAGAACTGGAGCGAAATGTCAACCTCTGGCAGTGCATCCAGCAATGCCGTGAGTGGGTCAACACCCCTGTGGCGGACCTCAATGCCGAGAGTTTTGCCGCCGATTTAGAGAAACGGTCGTCGCAGTTGGGTGTGAAATGCACTGTTTTCAACAAGAAAAAGATACAGTCTTTGCGCATGGGTGGCTTGTTGGCCGTCAACAAAGGAAGTGTCGACGAGCCCCGTTTCGTTGTGTTGGAATACACTCCCGACAATGCTGTCAACAGCAAGCCTCTCGCTTTGGTGGGCAAAGGAGTGATGTACGACACCGGAGGACTGAACATCAAGCCTGAAGACTATATGCAGGAGATGAAGTCCGACATGGCTGGAGCCGCCACCATGGCTTCCGTCATCTTTGTCGCTGCCGCCAACAATCTGCCTGTCCACATTGTGGCTTTGCTTCCTCTCACCGATAGCCGTCCGGGCTTCAACGCCTATGCTGCCGACGATGTGCTTCGGATGTACGACGGTACAACTGTCGAAGTGGTCAACACCGATGCCGAAGGCCGCATCATCCTGGCCGATGCTATCGCCTATGCTGTCGACAAGTACCAACCCGAGTTGCTCATCGATGCCGCCACCCTCACAGGTGCTGCTGTCCGTGCCATTGGCACCTTTGGTATTGCCGCCATGCAACAGGGTGCCGACAATGCTTTTAATCTCCTCCGTATTGTGGGCAACCAGGTTTATGAACGCCTTGTCGAATTCCCCTTCTGGCCCGAGTACGACGAACTCATCAAGTCCGAGGTCGCCGACCTCAAGAACTGTGGCATTGCTCAGGCCGGAGCCATCACTGCGGGCAAGTTCCTTTCCCATTTCGCCCGCAAGATACCTTACATTCATCTCGACATTGCAGGGGTGGCCTTCTTCTCCAAGAAACAGGAGTACTACACCCATGGTGCTTCGGGCTACGGCATCCGCCTGCTCTATGCTTTCCTGCAAACCTACGACATTCTCCACAACAAACAACAATAATACGTCATTAATCAATGCGCGGGCAAATCCCGCCTCGAATAAACAAACTCTTACGATATGGAAAATAAAAAGAACAATAGCCGGATACGTCTGGCCATCACACAAGGCGACATCAATGGTGTCGGTTATGAGGTGATTTTGAAAACCTTTAGCGACAGTCGCATGTACGACATTTGTACTCCCATCCTCTATGGCTCCACCAAGGTTGCCTCCTACCACAAGAAACTGCTTTCACTCCATCAGGATATCACCTTCAACGGCATACGCGAGGCTGCCGATGCTGTCGACCGTCGTTTCAATGTTGTAAACCTTACCCAAGATGAGGTGAAAATTGAAATGGGCAAACTCACCGACGTTGCCGGTGAACAATCCCGTCTCTCCCTTTCCCGAGCCTGCGAAGACCTCAAGAAAGGCGATGTCGACGTGTTGGTCACTGCTCCCATCAGCAAAAAGAATATTCAGTCGCCCGACTTCGATTTCCCCGGACACACCGAGTTCCTCTCCCATCAATTTGGATGCAGCAGCTTGATGATAATGGTGTGCGACCGCATCCGCATCGGCATCGTTACCAACCATCTCGCCCTTAAGGATGTGCCGGGAGCCATCACCCACAACCTCCTTTTCGACAAGATAATGCTCATGAACGAGTCCCTTAAACGCGACTTTGGTGTCCCCATGCCCAAGATTGCCGTACTGGCTATCGACCCCCATGCTGGCGACAACGGGGTGATTGGCGACCAAGACCAAACTGTTGTCAAACCCGTTATTGACGAAGTGCAGGGCAAAGGTGTGCTGGCCTATGGTCCCTATCCCTCAGACGGTTTCTTCGGCAGCAGCGAGTTCAACAAATTCGACGGTGTGCTGGCCCTCTATCACGACCAAGGTCTGATACCCTTCAAGCTCATGTCCTTCACCGAAGGGGTCAACTACACTGCCGGCCTGCCCTATGTCCGCACATCGCCTGCCCACGGTACCGCTTTCGACATTGCGGGCAAAGACAAGGCCTCCGAGCAATCATTCCGCAGCGCGGTTTACCTTGCCTGCAAAATAATGCGCAACCGCAAAGAATATGACGAATTAACCGCCGATCCCCTGCGTTGATGAAAAAACTGGTCCTCTTCGACGGCATGGCGATGGTCTATCGCGCCTATTACGCCCTTAGCGGTTCCAACCGTATGAACTCCAAGGGTGTAAACACCTCGGCTGTGCTGGGTTTCACCACCACACTCTACGACCTTGTAAAAAAACTTCAGCCTACACACATGGCCGTGGCTTTCGATTTGCAAAAACCCACCTTCCGCCATGAAATGTATGCCGAATACAAAGCCAACCGTGAAGCCATGCCCGAAGCCATCCAGGTTGGGCTGCCATATATCCGCGACATCATTGCCGCCTTCAACATCCCCATCATCGCCTGCGAAGGCTATGAGGCCGACGATGTGATCGGCACCGCCTCCCACTGGGCCGAAACCCAAGGGTTCGACCAAGTAATTATGGTAACCCCCGACAAGGACTTCGGCCAACTGGTCACCGACCATGTCCTCATCTACCGCTTCGGACGTATGGGCAAACCCGACCAAATCCTTGGTGTTGAAGAGGTAAAAGAAAAATTCGACGTCCAGCGCTGCGACCAGGTTATCGATCTCCTTGGTCTATGGGGGGACGCCTCCGACAACATCCCAGGCATCCCCGGGGTGGGAGAGAAGACTGCCAAGAAACTCATTGCGCAGTTTGGCTCCATCGAGGAAATGGTTGTTCATTCCGACGAAATCAAAAACGACAAAATCCGCAGGCTCGTTCAACAATATTCCGAGCAGGCACTCTTCAGCAAACGTCTTGCCACAATAGTCCTCGACGCACCGCTTACTCTCAGCGAGGAGCAACTCGAGTTGCACAAACCCGACTACGAGGCCCTTCAGCGCCTTTTTGCCGAACTTGAATTCCGCAATCTGGCCAAGCGCATATTCACCGACCTCTCAGTCTCCGACCCTTCCGAGGCTCAGCGTTTCGCTGCCGCATCCAAACCTACTATTCAACGCAAAACTATTCAAGCTCAAGCTTCTGTAGCCGCTCCGTCCCAGCCGACGCTTTTCGAGCAACCCACCCTTTTCGATGCTCCGCCTATAGACCAAAGCCGCGCCCTCGACATCCACACACTTGACCAATTCCCCGACAACGGCGATGTCTCCATCATCGTCTCCGGCGCCACAATTGTTTTGGCCTTCAACGCCGACGAAGTCTTCTCCTCACTGGTGGGCGACATTGATGTCAACCGCCTGCGCACACTCTTGCAAAATCCCGCGACCCTCAAGCTCTGCTACGACCTCAAAGCTCTCAAATACATCCTCCGCGAACTCGACATTACTATCGCCGGCGACATATTCGATGTGCAGCTTGTCCACTACCTCATCGACCCCGAGGCACGCCATTCCCTCGACAGCATTGCACTTGGCACCGTGGGCAGCGAACCCGCAGACCCTGCCGAGTCCGCCGCCCAGCTCTGGCAAATTTATCCCCTGTTGGCCGCCAAACTCTCCGATGCCGGTCTTCGCAAGCTTTATACCGATGTCGAATTGCCACTTGTGGACGTGCTTATCAGCATGGAAGAAGAAGGTGTGCGCATTGATGTCGATGCCCTCAAGGATTACTCCAACCGTCTTTCTGCCGAGCGCGACGCCATCGAACAGCAAATCTTCCAATTGGCAGGCGAAACATTCAACATCTCTTCCCCCAAGCAGTTGGGCGAAGTGCTGTATGAAAAGCTCCGCGTCACCGACAAACCGCCACGCACCGCCACCAAGCAATACTCCACTGCCGAGGATGTCCTTCTCAAACTCAAAGACAAACACCCTGTTATCGACCTCATCCTCCAATACCGATCGCTCAACAAACTCATTGGCACCTACCTCGACAGCTTCCCCAAACTCATCAACCCTGTCACCGGACGCCTCCATACGGTCTACAATCAAACCGTCACCGCCACGGGTCGACTCTCCTCGAGCAACCCCAACCTGCAAAACATACCCATCCGCACAGAGCGTGGCCGCGAGATACGCAAAGCCTTTGTGGCCCGCGACGAGAACTATGTCCTCCTTGCTGCCGACTATTCGCAAATCGAATTGCGCATCATCGCCTCACTTGCCAACGACCGCCACATGATTGAGGCCTTCTCCAATCACTACGACATCCACGCCGCCACCGCAGCCAAGATATACAAAATGCCTATGGAGCAAGTGACGAAGGACCTGCGGCGCAACGCCAAATCAGTCAACTTTGGCATCATCTATGGCATCAGTGCCTTCGGCCTCAGCGAGCAACTGGGCATTTCGCGCAAAGAAGCCTCCGAGCTTATTGACGAATATTTTGCCCAATACCCCGACATCAAGAACTATATCGATTCCAATATCGCCTTCGCACGCCAGCACGGCTATGCCCAAACCCTGCTGGGCCGCCGCCGCTACCTTGCCGACATCAACTCGCGCAATGCCTCTGCTCGTAGTTTTGCCGAGCGCAACGCCGTCAACATGCCCATCCAAGGCACTTCAGCCGATATGATTAAGATTGCCATGATTCGCATCTATCGTGAATTTCAGCGTCTTGGTCTCCGCTCGAAAATGATACTTCAGGTACACGACGAGTTGGTCTTCGACTGCTACAAACCAGAAGAGACCCAGATCCGCGCCATAGTCGAGGAGGCCATGCTCAATGCCCTTCCACTCTCCATTCCCATCGAGGTGGGCATCGACGTAGGCGACAATTGGCTCGAAGCACACTAAACGAATATTAGAAATCATTTTATTAACTTGAATAATAACCCCATAAAAATAACCCAGACAATGAAAAGAATCGTCTACATCCTCCTGCTTGTCATGCTGACAAGTACCGCCTTTGCCCAAACCGACGAGAAGGCCGATTTCTCTGCCACATGTTCCACCGGACAAGTGCTGCACTACAAAATCATCGATTACGGCGAGGTGAATGTATGGTACAACAGCCAAAACCCCGAGTTGCTGGGCGGCTACATCAAGGTGCCCCGTACCGTGAAATACAATGACCAAAACTTTGTGGTCACCGGCATTGCCGACGAAGCCTTTGCCAACTGCATCCGCATTCAAGGTGTCGAACTGCCCACCACAATGTTCTTTATTGGCGACCGTGCTTTTTACCGTTGCACCGACCTTCGCATCATCGAAATGCCCAAGACCCTTACCTACATCGGCACCAGTGCTTTCGAGGGCTGCACCTCGCTTGTCGATGTGGTCATGCCCCACTCCGTCAACGAAATGGGCACTTATGCTTTTAAGGATTGTGTCAATGTGCGACATTTTGTCATTTCCCATTCCCTTGCCGAAATCCCGGAAGGCACTTTCATGAATTGCACATCGGTTACCGACTATCTCATCCCTGCCACTGTCACTGTGTTCGGATGCCATGCCTTCGACGGTTACGACCAACTCAAGAGCGTCACTTTCTTTGGCCCCGTGCCCCCACAACCCGATTGCGAACCCGCCTTTGGCCGCGAAATTCCCATTTACGTTACACGCCAGAATTTCCCCGCCTACAAAGCCTCCTACATTTGGGGTCAGTATACCATAAGGGAGATGTAAGCTACATGCCTCTGATTTCCTGCAAATTGAATTAGCAAGAGATTGTATTTCCATTTTTCCCATCGTACAACCAAGTTCGCTCGTTTTACCTCAGTTCTCCCATATTTCTCCCATATTTCTCCCATGTAGGATGGGAGAAATATGGGAGAACTGAGGTATAACAATTGGATAACGAGCGAAGGATCGTCGATAAACCGATGTGGACTTTTTTGCCGAAATGCTGAAAAAATGTTGCTAATCGAAAAAAATGTTGTATCTTTGCAATTTGATTCAACACGATGTGTGGCAAGGCAGCGTTGGCTTGCCGGTGATGAATGGAATTAAAGTGAGATTATTAAAATATACAATGATATGATGAAAAAAATTGTCTTGAATTATGCCAAAGTGGCCCTGTTAGTTGCCCTTGCCGTGGTTGTGTCGGGCTGCAAGAAAGACCCTGTAGCAGGGGGATTTTCCGTTGCTCCGGGAAAGCAGGTGACCTTTGCCAAAGCCAATCTGCAATATAACATTGCTCTGAATAAATGGGAGTTTCTGCCCCAACCCAGTTATTATGTCGGAGGGGCTAATTCGAGTATCAAGGACACAACCTATGGTGGAGGATTGGACCTTTTTGGCTGGGGTACCGGTGATAATCCCCGCAAATATTCCGATAAGGAGGAAGACTACCAGACCTTTACCGACTGGGGTTCGAAAATGGGTGGTGGTTGGCGCACTTTGTCGAAGGATGAATGGAAATACCTGATGGATGGCCGACCCAATGCCAAGGACCGCTATGGTTTTGCCACTGTGGCGGGTGTAAAGGGTATGGTGATACTTCCTGACTTGTGGACAACCCCCGACAGTATTCCATTCTTTGCTGGTAATAAATACCTCGACAGCAATACCTACAATCCTGCTATGTGGGAGAAAATGGATGCTGCAGGTGCTATTTTCCTGCCTTTGTCGGGCTATCGTGTGGGTACCACTTATCAGTCGGAGGCAATGGACGGTCGATACTGGTCTTCGACCTCTGACTTGTCGAACGGTGCCTGGGGCTTTGCCATTTTCATTGGTGGATATAGAGTGAATTGCTATGACCGCCGTGATGTAGGTTACGCAGTCCGTTTGGCAAAAGACATGTAACAGAATACAGTTTACAATTCTTATAGAAACAAGTCCCTGCCCATTAAGGCGGGGACTTGTTTTATGATGTGTTGTATCGACGGTGTGATGGCGTTGAAGCGTAATTGCTGAGAAGAAGGGCAGAGGAGTGATACACAAAAAAAGGCACTACAATGATGTGTAGTGCCTGAAATCACATGTGAAATGATTAGTCGAGTTTCATCTCCTGCAGGAAGCGGACACTGGCATGTATGTGCTTGTACATGATTTGGTCAATGTCGACGAAGTTGACGGCTTTGCGGTAGTCGGCAACAAGGTTTTCGATGAAGGGGCTGCTCTTGAGTCCTTCTTGGTGGCGGAAGTCGAGAGCCTGTGCGGCGTCGAAGAGTTCAATGGCCATGACACGCTCGGTGTTTTCCATGACCTTGTAGCACTTGGTGGCAGCATTGCCGCCCATGCTGACGAGGTCTTCTTGGTTCTGGCTGCTGGGGATGCTGTCGACGCTGCAGGGAGTGCAGAGTTGTTTGCTTTGGCTGACAATGGATGCAGCAGCATACTGAGGAATCATGAAGCCACTGTTGAGACCGGGTTTGGCGACGAGGAAACTGGGCAGGCCGCGTTTGGCGTCGATGAGCTGGTAGGTGCGGCGCTCGCTGATGCTGCCAAGTTCGGCAACGGCGATGGCGAGGAAGTCGAGTACCATAGCCATGGGTTCACCGTGGAAGTGGCCGCCGGAAATGACCAAGTCTTCGTCGGGGAGGACAATGGGGTTGTCGGTGGTGGAGTTGATTTCGGTTTCAACCACAGAGGCGACATAGGCAATGGTGTCTTTGGCGGCGCCATGCACTTGGGGAGCGCAGCGGAAGCTGTAGGGGTCTTGTACGTGTTCTTTGTGGCGTGAGATGATTTGGCTGCCCTCGGTGTAGCGGCGTACTGCGGCGGCGGTGTCGAGCTGTCCTTTGTGGGGACGTACCATGTGGAGGCTTTCGAAGAAAGGCTCTATACGACCGTCGAAGGCATCGAGGCTGAGGGAGAGAAGCATGTCGGCCTGGCGGCTGAGACGCTGGGCTTTGAGTATACACCATACGGCGTAGCTGCTCATGAACTGGGTGCCGTTGAGGAGGGCGAGGCCTTCTTTGCTCTGCAGTTCGATGGGTTGCCATCCGAGTTGATCGTATACTTCTTTCACGTCGCAGCGACGGCCTTTCCAATAGACGTCACCGAGACCGAGGATGGCGGGGAGCATGAGGTTTGCCAGGGGGCAGAGGTCGCCGCTGGCACCGAGGCTGCCCTGCTGGTAGACCACGGGGAGGACATCGTTGTTGTAGCAGTCGATGAGACGTTGAACGGTCTGGAGTTGTGCGCCGCTGTAGCCAAAGCAGAAGTTTTGGGCTTTGAGCAGAAGCATGAGACGGACAACCTCGGCGGGTACTTCGTCACCCACACCGCAGGCGTGGCTCATGACAAGGTTTTTCTGCAACTGGCTGAGTTGCTCCTTGCTGATGGAGATGTTGCAGAGGGAACCGAAGCCGGTGGTGACACCATAGATGGGCACTTTCTGGGTTTCCATTTTTTTGTTGAGGTAGTCGCGGCATTTCTGGATGCGGCGTTTTGCCTCGTCGCTGAGGGCAAGGGTCTGATGACCTTCAACTATTTCGCGTATCTTGGAGATGGTAAGACGCTCGTCGGGATTGATGAAATGAGTCATAATGTATTGTGTAAATGGGTTTTTAATTGCTGGGTAAAAAGATTATTTGTTGAGTTGCTCCTGAGCCTTGAGGGCGATGTCGTCGTCGACAAGCATACGGCCGCAGTGTTCGCAGACGATGACTTTCTTGTGCATTTTGATTTCGCTTTGGCGTTGGGGCGGTATTTTGCTGAAGCAGCCACCGCAGGCGTCACGGTCGATGGTGACAACGGCAAGACCGTTGCGGGCCTGTTTGCGGATGCGTTTGTAGGCTGTAAGGTAGTGTTCGTCGATGTATTTCTCTTGTTCGGCGGATTTCTCGCGGTAGCGGATTTCGTCTTTTTTGGTCTCTTCGATAATGCCTTCGAGTTCACTTTTCTTTGAGTCGAGTTCGGCCTGGCATTTCTTGATAAGCACTTCGGCGGCTTGGATGTGTTGTTCGAGTTCTTTGATTTTGTTGTTGGCATCGCGGTTGCGACGTTCGCAGAGTTGTATTTCGAGGTTTTGGAACTCGATTTCCTTGTTGATGGCTTCGAATTCGCGGTTGTTGCGCACGTTGTCCTGCTGCTTCTCGTACTTCTTAATCATAGCCTGATGGTCGACAATTTCGGAGTTGCGCTTGATGATGTTGTCGTTTTGCTCGGCAATGTTTTCTTTGAAGTTGCTGATACGTGTTTGCAGACCTGCTATTTCGTCTTCGAGGTCTTGGATGGCCTGGGGGAGTTCACCGCGAATGATTTGGATTTTGTCGATTTCTGAATCTACCAGTTGGAGAGTGTAGAGAGCGACAAGGCGGCGTTCGGTGGCGATGTCGATGTCGGCTAATTGTTGTGCGTTTTCGGTTGCGGGTTGTTCCGTGACTTCTGGTGTTATGACTTTTTTGGACATTGTGTGAAAATGATTAATATTCTATATTACAATTACATATAATTAACAAAACTTTTGCCGTGTTGGCTGATATAACATGCAAAAGTACTAAATTTTTTTGAAATAACAGAATAAATTAATTGTCTGCCGAATTGTTCACTCTCGTAGTGACCGATGTCAGCGAGAGTGATGCGTCCTTCGGCGCGTTGGAAGTCGTGGTATTTCATGTCGCCGGTGAGGTAGATGTCGGCCTGTTGACGGATGGCATCGTCGATAAGGAAATTGCCTGCACCGCCGCAGAGTGCCACACGGCTGACCACAGGGGAGACGATGTCGCTGACGCGGAGCAAGGGGAGATTGAGGCAGGCTTTCACTTGCTCGAGGAAGGCGGAAGTGGGCATGGGATAGGGGAGAGAGCCGATCATTCCGGCACCGATTTCAGGTGACGAAGTGGCTTGCAAGGGGCGTAGGATGTGACAATCTGTCAGTCCGAGGTGGAAAGCGAGGATGCCGTTGATGCCATTCTTGAGATTGTCGAGGTTGGTATGGGCGGCATAGACTGCCAAATTGTTGTGGATTAGAGACATGATAAGACGTCCGGTGGCACTCTCCGGGGTGATGCGCTTGATGCCGCTGAAGATGAACGGATGGTGGGTGACGATAAGGTTGGTGCCACGGGTGACGGCTTCAGTGACCACGGCTTCGGTGAGGTCGAGAGCCACAAGTACACCGCTGCATTGCATAGACGGGTCGCCGAGGAGAAAGCCTGAGTTGTCGTAGTCCTCTTGGTATTCAGGATGGAATTCGCTGTCGAGGAATTGAATGATTTCGGATAATTTCATGATGAATATATTTTAGTTTTATAACGTGTTTGTGGGAGAAATATTGTGTGACATAATGTCAGTGACAGGAATGAGTGGCAGGTTTGGCACGGTTTATGCAATGGAAGAGGTGCACAAATGTGAAATAAAAACTAAAAAATTATAGAATTATGAACATTCAACCCTTAGCAGACCGCGTTCTGATTCAGCCGGCAGAGGCTGAGCAAAAGACAGCATCGGGTATCATCATCCCCGACACCGCAAAAGAGAAACCCCAAAGAGGCCAGGTGGTTGCCGTTGGCAAAGGCACCAAGGACCACGAGATGACCTTGAAGGTGGGCGACCATGTGCTGTATGGCAAATACAGTGGCACCGAGGTTGAGATTGACGGTGTGAAGTATATGATTATGAAAGAAAGCGACGTGTACGCTATTATTTAAGTCAGATTATTCAGAATAATCAGTTTGTTCAGAAAAAACTCAAGAAAGGAAAATTATTATGGCAAAAGAGATAATTTATAATAATGATGCCCGCGAACAGCTCCGTAAAGGTGTTGACGCATTGGCAAACGCAGTGAAAGTAACCCTCGGTCCTAAAGGCCGCAATGTGGTTATTGACAAGAAATTCGGTGCCCCCCATATCACCAAGGACGGCGTTACCGTCGCCAAGGAGATTGAACTGGAGAACGGCATCGAGAACATGGGCGCCCAGATGGTGAAGGAGGTTGCCTCCAAGACCAATGACCAGGCTGGTGACGGTACCACCACCGCTACTGTTCTGGCTCAGGCTATTGTCAACACCGGTTTGAAGAACGTCACCGCCGGTGCCAACCCCATGGACCTGAAACGCGGTATCGACAAGGCTGTTGCCACTATCGTCGAGGACATCAAGGCTCAGTCGGTTGAAGTGGGCGGCGACATTGAGAAGATTCGTCAGGTTGCTACCATCTCCGCTAACAACGACAGCCAGATTGGCGACATCATCGCTGAGGCTATGGAAAAGGTTTCGAAGGACGGCGTCATCACCATCGAAGAGGCCAAGGGTATCGAGACCAGCGTGAAGGTGGTTGAAGGTATGCAGTTCGACCGCGGCTATATCAGCCCCTATTTCGTCACCGACACCGACAAGATGGAATGCACCTACGACAGCCCGCTGATTCTTATCTATGACAAGAAAATCAGCACCCTGCAGACCTTGCTGCCTATCCTTGAGCAGGTGGCCAAGAGCGGCCGTGCCCTCCTTATCATCGCCGAGGATGTTGAGACCGAGGCTATGGCAACCCTCGTTGTCAACCGTCTGCGTGGCGGCTTGAAGGTTGTCGCTGTGAAGGCTCCTGGTTTCGGCGACCGCCGCAAAGAGATGCTCGAAGACATCGCCATCCTCACCGGTGGCACCGTCGTGAGCGAGGAAAAGGGCTACAAACTGGAAGATGCTACCCTCGACATGCTGGGTACCTGCGAGAAGATTACCATCGACAAGGACAATACCACCATCGTGAACGGTGCTGGCAACAGCGATATGATTAAGGCTCGTGTCAACCAGATTAAGGCTCAGATTGAAAAGACCACCAGCGACTATGACCGCGAGAAACTGCAGGAGCGTCTAGCCAAGTTGGCCGGCGGCGTGGCAGTCATCTACGTCGGCGCAGCCAGCGAGGTTGAGATGAAGGAGAAGAAAGACCGCTTCGACGACGCTCTGCACGCCACCCGTGCAGCTGTCGAAGAGGGTATCATCCCCGGCGGCGGTACCGCTTTCATCCGTGCTGCTGAGAAACTCAACGCCATCACTCCCGCCAACGAGGACGAGAAACTGGGTGTCGAGATTATCCGTCGCGCCATCGAGGAACCCATCCGCATCATCGTTGAGAATGCTGGTATGGAAGGCTCGGTTGTGGTGAACGAGGTGAAGAACGGCAAGGGCGACTATGGCTACAATGCCCGCACCGAGAGCTACGAGAACCTGTTCAAGAGCGGTGTCATCGACCCCGCCAAGGTTGCCCGTGTTGCCCTGCAGAACGCCGCCTCCATCGCCGGCATGCTGCTGACCACCGAGTGCGTCATGTGCGACATCAAAGAACCCGAACCCCCAATGCCTGCCAACCCCGG
>JAFXMW010000101.1 GCA_017530105.1 Bacteroidales bacterium | reverse complement strand
CTCGTCGGCAATGTCGAACAGGGGTACGCCCATCGTGTCGGGGTCGATGTCGTGCGACATCAGGATGGGCTTGCCCATCATGGCGTTGATGGTGTATTGCTTCTTCTCCTTGGCAAGGTAGAGGGTGCGCAGCTTGTTCTGGGGCATGTCGACGTAGAGGTCTTGCCCCCGGTAGTAGTAGGTGCTGAGTGTTGCCGACGGGGTTGTACCGTTGGACATAGTAGCCGCTGAGCTGAAGGTGGCAACGCCCTCAAACAGATGCTGTGCCGCCAGCCCTTGGATGGTCGCCAGCATTGCGGCCAAGGCCAGGATTTTCAATGAGTGGTGTCTCTTCATTGTTCTTCTTTGGTTTTTTGGGGTGATTTCTTGGGGGTGCGTTTGGCACGTTTGAGGGCATCGGACAGAATCCATTCTATCTGCCCGTTGGTGCTGCGGAACTCGTCCGCAGCCCACTTCTCGATAGCCTCGTAAACCTCGGCATCAACCCTCAGTGCAAAACTCTTTTTCATTTTTTCTTCTTAAATGGTTTCCGGTAAAAAAGCCAGAAGATAACAGTAAATAGCACAGCGACAATAAGGTCGTGAACAAGTATCTGATGGGAGTAACCGCCTTCGATAAGCATATCAAGCAAGAAGAGGCACACGAAATCCCATAATGCTAACATGGCATAAAACTTCCAAGTGAGAGGAGTCTGCGTAGTCATGTTGATAGTCTCGCTTTATCAATTATATAGTGTACCCGTGTTAATCACTGGGCTTGCGCTCTCGTCGGCGCAGAGCACCACCAGCAGGTTGCTCACCATGGTGGCTTTGCGCTCCTCGTCCAGCTCCACGATGCCGTCGGCAGAGAGTTTCTTCAGTGCCAAGTCCACCATGCTCACGGCGCCCTCCACAATCTTTTCGCGGGCGGAGATGATGGCGTCGGCCTGTTGGCGGCGCAGCATCACGCTGGCGATCTCGGCAGCGTAGGCCAGATAGTTGATGCGGGCTTCCACCACTTCGATACCGGCGATGTCCAGACGGCTGCGGAGCTCTTTCTCCAAGCGGTCGTTGATTTCCTCGCCACCGCTGCGCAGGGTCAGTTCCTCGCTGTGGTGGTCGATGTTGTCGTAGGCATACATGCCGGCCACCTTGCGCAAAGCGGCATCGCTCTGCACGTTCACGAAGTTGTCGTAGCCGTTGTCGTGGGTGGTCTTGTTGCCGTTCTTGTCCACCGTCGTGGTGGTGCCAACCTCAATGTCGAAGCAAGCCTTGTAAGTGTTCTTTATTTTCCACACCAACACCAGGCCAATCATAATCGGGTTGCCGTTCTTGTCGTTCACCTTGATGGGAGCCACATCCATGTTACGTGCCCTCAGCGACAGTTTACGGGTGCTATAGAATGGGTTCACCCAGAAGAAACCGTTGTCCGTCACCGTGCCACGGTACTTTCCGAAGAATATCAACACACGGGCAATGTTCGGCTGGATAATCATGAACCCGATAAGATGCAGCACCCACAGTATGCAGCCAACACTGCAAACAGCTGCACCAAGTCCGTCGTGCCCTTTTCCCACAAGCAACACGGTAATAAAAATGGTTGCCGCGAGCAAGGCAATATTAATGCATAAGTGCAGAAAACCATTGTTCCAGGCTTTCATCGGACGAATAAATTCTTTTGTTTCCATAGGTCTATATTATTTAATGTTTAACAATGAATATGTGTTCTTTTCCAATTTCTCACTATCCTGTTTTTACTATTGAAGTGATATTATTTTGATATCATTTTGCAAAAGTACAAACATTTTTTCATTCACACAAAATTTTTTTTTCGTATCTTTGCAAATTATTTACCAATTGTCAGATTATAAAGATGAAACGTAGCGTATTTTTTTTCTTGCTGATGCTTCCGCTCCTTACTCCAGAGGTGTACGCTCAGGATGCAGCACATGATTCTGTGGATGTTTTGCACTATAGACTGACCCTTGATTTGGGACACACAAGGGTAAGGCAATTGCGTGGTGTGGCTGAAATCACCTTTGTGAAAACCCAGAATTGCAGCCAGGTAGCCTTCGACCTCATTGCCGACAGTGTTCACCCCGTCAGTATTGATGGAACGGTCACTCGAGGATTCAGCTACAACCCCGACGATAGGTTGCTGCAGGTCTATGTAGGCGGCCAAGTAGGCGACACCCATGTCCTCTCAGTTCCCTATGTCACCAATGGGTATGTGGAGAGTTACGGCTTCGGTGGCATGCACATGGATTATTCCATATACTATAATCTCGGTGTGGCGTTCAAGGAGTACCCCCACAGTTTCGGGCGTTGTCTCTTTCCTTGCCGCGACAACTTTTACGACAAGGCCACTTACACCTTTGTCGTCACTTCCCAGCCCGGTTGGCGCTCGATGTGCAGCGGCTTGTTGCAGTCCAGCTTCCGCAACAGCGACGGCAGCCTCACCGAGGAGTGGCAGCTCAACCAGCCCATTCCCACCTACCTCGCTTCGGTCTCCTCGGCTCAATGGCATGTTATTGAAACCTCTTTTGCTGGCGAGCATCAGTCCTATCCCGCCCTCCTGGGTTTCATCGACCAAGATAGTATTGATGTCGTAGCTCACTTCGATATGATCAACCAGGTTGTCCCCATGTTCGAACGCTGCTTCGGACCTTACCGTTGGGAGCGTATAGGCTATATCTCCACCCCAAGGGGTTCGATGGAGCACGCCCAGAACATTGCCCTGGCCTACGATTGCATGTCTATGTTGGACAATTCGCCTTGCAACATGACCACCTGCCACGAGCTGGCTCATGCCTGGTTCGGCAACCTCATCACCTGCGCCACTGCGGGTGACATGTGGATTAACGAGGGTGGTGCCTCTTTCTGCGAGGAGGTGGCCGCAGAGGCCATCTACGGTAGCGACTGGGCTGAATCCTATTACCTGTCTAACCTGCGCACAGTGTTGCGTACCGCTCATGTGAAGGACGGCGGTTACCTTGCGCTCGCCGACATGCCCGAGCGTAACACCTACGGCTCCACCACCTACGACAAAGGTGCCTTGGTGTGGCATTCCCTCCGCGGAGTCATGGGTGATTCTCTTTTCTATGCTTCTATGCGCCGGCTCTTCTCTTCCTGTGCTTTTGGCAACATCGATGCCGCCACCCTCCGCGACAGCCTTAGCCTTTACAGTGGGATAGACCTTACCGGTTTCTTCGACTTCCATGTCTCCCATCCCGGCTTTGTCGACTATTCCGTCGACCGCTTTGATGTGCAAGGCAACAATGCCACCCTCACACTCCGTCAACTGTTGCGGGGGGCTACCCGCTATGCCCGCGGCAACCGTGTACCTGTCACCTTCTTCTCCCACGACTTGCAACAGTCCGACCAATGGATGATTTTCGACGACAGCGTGGCCACCTGCACCTTCACATTGCCCTTTGCCGCCGCCTTCGCTATTGTCGACTATCACAACGCTATCTCCGATGCCTGCACCGGCGGCAGTGTCTCATTAAAGAAAAAGGAGGTTGTCAACCTCCCCGTTGCCTACTGCAAGCTGTCAGTAAGCAAACCGCTTGAAGAAAACTCCAACTGGGTGTATGTTGGCCACCATTTTGCCCGTCCCACGGGCGACACCCTTCCGGGAATTGTCCGCCTCGCGAACCGTTACTGGGAGGTGAATGCTCAATACTGGGATGAAAACACCACGCTCAGGCTTTTTTACAACCAAGGTTCATACGACGCCGAAGGTGCCGCGTTCCTCGACGAAAACTTTTATGAGAAAGCCAGCACGCTCGACTCGATCGCCGTGGTATACCGTCCCGATGCCTCGCACCCCTGGCAAGTGGTTTCGCACAAACGCACTGCCTCCAGCTCTGCATCGTCGGGCTACTTTGTCGCTCCCTTCTTCCCCTATGGCCAGTATGCTTTGGCCGTCATCGATACCGCTCTCCTCGACATTCCCGCTGTCCCCACACTCTCTGACGGCTCACAAACTCCCCAATTGCAGGTTTTCCCCAATCCCAACCGCTCCGAATTTCAAATCGAAATGGGAGGATATGACAAAAAATTTGACCTCTCTGTCTTTGATATAAAGGGGAATAAGGTGCTGGAAAAAAGAGACTTGTCTGACCGTTGCACCGTCCGCCATAACCTCCCTGCAGGAAGTTATATCGTGCTAATCAAAAATAATTGTGTATCTTTGCAGTCGCAAATTATAGTACAATGAAAAATATTAAAACAGTTTTACTGATAGTTATGATGTTGGCCGCAGGCGCAGCCTCGGCCCAGTACACACAGGACCGTCCCAAAGTGGAGTATATGTTTAAAGTCGAGGCTGGATACCTCCACTATATCGGCAACTATGGCAAACCCGCTGTCAGTGCTACCAACCCAGACATCAAAGGCACAGGCTTCAACCTCAACTCATACGAAGAGGCCATGGGTTTCAATGTCATCAACGGCATCAACATCAGCCAGGATTTCTTCCTTGGCGGTGGTTTGGGTTATGCTTTCTGCGCTCCCATGAATCCTGCACGTTTTGATATGAGCAGCCACATGGCTGTCGCTTTCATCGACATGGATTTCCGTCCCGTGGGCGACATCTGGGCTCCCATGGTGGGTGCCCGTGTGGGTGGCAGTTTCCTCATGAATCCCAACAACTACGGCAACACCATCAGCCCCTACCTCGAGGTCTACGGCGGCCTTAACTGGTTCTACGACCACGCCCTCAAGCAGATGGACCGCAACTACCACAGCCTCTTTGCCGAAGTGGGCATTGTGATGGTTCAGCAATCCATCTTCATCCCCATTCGCGTAGGCTGGCGCTGGTAATACTGGAATATTTGAAAATTCTTAATTGAAAATTGGCAAGACGCGGTAGCACATTCTCGATTTTCAATTTCCAATTCTCAATTTAATAATCATGCAGACAACCCGTCAGAATAAAATCTCCCGACTCATCCAGCAGGATTTGGGCGACATCTTCCTCCGCGAGATGAAGCCTGTGCTGGGCAATTCACTTATTACCGTAACGGGTGTGCGCATCACTCCCGACCTTTCCATTGCACGGGTCTACGTCAGCATCATGCCCATCGGCACCATCCCACCCTATGCCGACCGTCCCGTCGAACCCGCCACCAAGCAGGGTATTGTCGATGCTATCCTCACGCACAGTGCCGATATCCGCCGCCGGTTGGGTCTGCGCGAGGGCAAACAGCTGCGCATCATCCCCCAACTCGACTGGTTTCTCGACGACTCCCTCGACATGGCCGAGCGTATCGACAGCCTCTTGAAAAATTGATATTTGATATTTTAAAATTGAAAAATCTCAATTTCACCATTGCACGGCGCTATTTCCTTTCGCGCAAGCAGAAAACCGTCATCAACATCATCTCCTGGATTTCGCTCGTGGGAATAGCCGTCAGCACGGCGGCTCTCATCATTGTCCTCAGCGTCTACAACGGTATTGGCAACCTCACCCAGACCCTCTTCAACTCCTTCGACCCACCCTTGCTCGTCCAACCGGCCAAAGGCAAGACCTTCCATCTGGCCGATTTCGACTACCACGCGCTTTGCTCCACCCCCGGAGTTGCCACCGTGTCGCAGATTGTTGAAGAAAACGCCTGGATTACCTATCGCCACAACGAGGCCATCGTCGCCCTGCGCGGAGTCGACAGCCGCTACCACCTCATCACTGGTCTCGACACCATCCTTTACGAAGGCACCTACCGCCTCACCGACACCATCGCCTCATTCGACGAGGGGGTCTACCCCGACTCCACTATCGTCAACTACCTTTTCTTCGGAGCCGAAGTCTATTACAATCTGGGCATCCGCGAGGCCTCGAACCTCCCCGTGTCCGTGCATATCCCCAAGCGTGGCGTGGCTCTCGGCCTCACCATGGAGGACGCCTTCAACACCGGCTATGCCCTCCCCGGGGGCAACTTCTACATCCAGCAGGACATCGACAACCTCTACGTTGTTGCCGACATACAGTTTGTTCGCTCGTTGATGGACTACGCTCCCGACGAGTGTACCGCCTTGGCCGTCTCCCTCAGCCCTTCGGCCAAAGTCGGCAAGGTGAAAGAAAACATCGCCCTTCTCCTCGGCGACACGTTCACCGTGAAAGACCGTTTCGAACAGCAGCCCATCTACTATAAAGTGTTCCGCAGCGAGCGTCTCGGCATCTACCTCATCCTTGCCCTCATTGTCCTCATCTCCACCCTTAACCTTGTTGCTTCACTTTCATTGCTTATCCTCGACAAAACCCACGATATTGCCACCCTGCGCAACATGGGAATGACCCGCCGCCAGATACGCGGTGTTTTCCGCATCGAAGGAATCATGATAGCCGCCATAGGCATTGTGGCAGGCCTTTTGATTGGTTTCATAGTCTGTTTCCTCCAGCAGCACTTCGGTATCGTCAAGATGGGCAACGATTTTGTGGTCTCTGCCTTTCCCGTGGCCATGAGGCCGATTGATTTCCTGCTCACTTTCCTCCTGGTGATGGGGCTCAGCACCCTTGCAGTCCTCTTCGCCGTCCGTAAATCGAGGGTCTGAGTGGTTCCACCTTCGCTCGTTATCCCCTACTTCTCCCATATTTCTCCCATCCTGCATGGGAGAAATATGGGAGAACTGAAGTTGAAATGAGGGCGAACGAGCGACTTTGTTGTTATTCGGTCTCGGATTCGGGTTTAATTTTGGTGTGATAAGGGGTGCGGGCTGACGAAGGTGACGGCGTGGCGGAGGTTCACTACGCGGTAGCGGTTGCTGTGGAGCATCTCGCCGTCGATTACCAGCCAGAAGGGGTCGGGACTGGCCATCTCGACGGTGGTGGCCTGGCGGTAGAGCATCAGCCGTTTGACTTCGGGGCGGTTGATGTGGGTGCCGTGGCTGTAGTCGTCGATGAGCGAGGCGAATTTAAGAAGCGACATACGCTTGAAAAGGTTGACTTCGAGCAGCCCGTCGTCGTTCTTGGAAAGCGGGGCGCACATGTATTTGCCGCCGTTGTAGCGGCCGTTGCCAAGGGTGCAGAGGAGCATGTGGCCATCGAAGAAGGGCTCGCCGTCGACGGTCATGCGGACGTAGTTGCTGCGCGAGGTGAAGATGCTGCGGATGATGCCCGTGGTGTAGGAGTGTTTGCCCCCGATGATGGGTTTGCGCCTTACATCGTTGCCTATTTTGCACACCATGGCGTCGAAGCCGAAATTGCAGATGTTGATGCTGTAGCGGTTGTTCACTTTCATTACGTCCACGGGGTGGGGTTGTCCGTTCACAAGACGCTCCAAGTCGTTGAAATCCTCAAGGGTGCCGTAGTATTTGATATAGTCGTTCCCGCTGCCCGAGGCGTAGCAGGTCACCTGCACGGCGGGCTGCCCTATCAGGCCGCTCACCACTTCGTTCAGGGTGCCGTCGCCTCCGCAGGCGTAGAAGCGTGCCTCGCGGCCCGGGTGCCGGCTGCACCATTGGCTTACCCATTGGGTCGCGTCGCCGGGGCTTTGGGTGACATAAATCTGATGGTCGAAAGCGGGGTGTGCCGAGGCGTAGGCCTCCACTTGTTGGCTGATGGAGGAGGTGGAATCCTCGCGTCCGGCGCATGGGTTTATGATAAAGATATGTTTCATTTCGGCCTGCAAATTTACTAATTTTTTCCCGAATAACGTTTTTTTTGTCGGTGAATGAAAAAAAACGAGTAATTTTGCATCCGCAAAAATCCTAAAAATAACGGAACGCTATGTACAAAATCGAAAAGCATCCTATCTTGGATATCCCGCAGGGCGGGACAGTGGAATTTCTTTATAACGGACAGAAAGTGCAGGGTCGCAAAGGCTACACCATCGCCGCCGCCTTGCATCAGGCTGGTTTCCCTGTACACAGTCACAGCATCGACGGCCGCAACCGCAGCCTGAACTGTGGCATAGGCAAATGCGGAGCCTGCGAGATGCTGGTGGACGGGCAGGTGCGCCGCATCTGCATCACCCCCGTCGACGGGGTGAAAGAGGTGCGCTCGGTGACTGCTCACGAGGACGAGCTGCCCCAAATGCGCGACCATCAACCCCGTGAGGTGAAAATCTACAAGACCCAGGTGGCCATTATCGGTGCCGGTCCTGCGGGTCTTGCCTGCCGCGAGCAGCTGAACGCTTTCGGCATCACCAATATCGTGATAGACAACAACAGCCGCATAGGTGGCCAGTTCAATATGCAGACCCACCAGTTTTTCTTCTTCGAGAAGGAAAAGAAGTTCGGCGGGATGCGCGGTTTCGACATAGCCAAGACCCTTGCCGGCGAGAGCCAGGAGGGTATCCTGCTCAACAGCACGGTGTGGGACCTCCTCGAGGGGGGCCGTGTGGCCGTGAAGAATATTGTTTCGGGCGAGGTGTCGTATGTGGATGCCGAACACCTTGTTGTGGCAACGGGTGCTGTGCCTTTCATGCCCACCTTCGAGAACGACGATGTGCCGGGCGTGTACACCGCCGCTGTTTTCCAGAAGATGATGAACCAGGAGCACACCCTGCTGGGCAAGCGGGTGCTCACCGTGGGCGCGGGCAATATCGGCTACCTCACGTCCTATCAAGGTATGCAGGCCGGGGCTACCATCAAGGCCATCATCGAGGCCATGCCCCGCGAGGGCGGTTTCCCGGTGCAGGCCAACAGGGTGCGCCGTCTGGGCATCCCCATCATGACGGGCTACACCCTGGTGCGGGCCATCCCCAACGCCGACTATACGGGCATCACGGGTGCGGTAATAGCCAAGTGCGAGAATTTCAAGGCTATCCCCGGAACTGAGCAAATCATCGACGATATCGACATCATCAATATCTGCACCGGCTTGATTCCCGACAACCAGCTGCTGGTGAAAGGCCGCGAGGTGTTCGGCTTCAACACCTATGGCGCGGGCGACGCAATCCGCATCGGCGAAGGCACCAGCGCTGTGCTGCGCGGCAGGCAGGTGGCCTACGAGGTGGCTCAGGCCATCGGTGTCCGCTTCAATTACGATGATTACCTCGACATCTCGCGCCAGTATATCGACTCGCAGCAGCACCCCGTCCGCATACTCGAGAAACCTTCTTTGCCCACAGCCGAGCGTATGGCTGTCAAACCTTTCGTGCAGTTGGACTGCCTGTATGGCTTTGCCTGCAACCCCTGCAGTTTCTCCTGCCCACAAGGGGCCATCACCAAACTTTCCACCTCTTCGACCCCTTCGGTCGACTACGACAAGTGCATCGGCTGTATGCAATGCGTCACTTCGTGCCCCGGCCTTGCCATCTTCGGCTACGACATGCAGAAGAGCACCTGCTTCCTCCCCATCGAATACGAGGTGGAAGAGGGTGCCGAAGTCTTCTTGGTGGACAATAACGGACAGAAGGTGGGTGAAGGTGTGATTGAGAAGATTGTCAAGAAACCCAACAAGACCCACCTGGCCCGTGTTCGTGTTGCCAGGGTTGACGGCGCTTTGACCGAGGTCAAGGGTTTCATCCTCAAAGACCGCTATCCCGAGCCCTTGGAGTTCAAGCCGCTGCATCCCGTGGAGAGCGAGACCTATGTGTGCCATTGCGAGGACATCAAGCTCGACCGCGTGCTGCGGGTGATAGGCAACCGCAAGACCATCTCGGTCGACGAGCTGAAACACATCACCCGTCTCGGCATGGGTCCCTGCCGCGGCAAACGCTGCATCCCCCGTGCCCGTCAGATTCTCCGCACATATGGCATCGAGCTGGTGGGTGACGCCACTCCCCGTGCCCCCCTCTCCAACCAGGTGACCCTTTCTGACCTTTACACCCCCGGCACCACCGAGACCTTTGTCTATCCCCAGACCAACGCGGTGAAACGCCAGCAGGTCGAAGTGCTGATTGCCGGAGGCGGCATTGCGGGCAGCGCTCTCTTCCGCTATTTCGCCGAGGCAGGCAAGCAACCCGTCATGATTAACTATAGCCGTGGCGCCTCGTGGCGCTGCATCGGGGGCGGCCGTCCCGCTTTCTCCAATCCCGACATCGCCGATATCGCTGTCCACAATCACGAAATCTTCAAACAGATGCAGGCGGTCCACAACATCAATTACCGCACCACACACTACGTCAACCTTGTCCACGACGACGCCACCTACCGTTCGCTCGACGCCTCGCGCGCTTGGAGCGACGCCTATATGATTGACCGCAAGGACTTCAAGAAGGAAATCTCGCCCCTGTGGGACGACACCAAGACCACCTACAGCCACGCCCTCATCACCCGCGATTGCTGGCAGGCCACTCCCGGACGGGTTATTGACTATATCCGCTGGATAGGCGTGCAGCAGGGCGGCAGCTATTTCGAGGATTGCGAACTCCTCCACGTCCAGCGTGTAGGCGGGCATTATGTGGCTCTCGTCCGCAACCACGAAGGGCAGTATATCGAATACACCTGCCAGCATTTTGTCAACGCTATGGGTTGGGGAGCCGAGAAATTCATCAACCAACTCGGTCTCGACACCGGCCTCTATCCCGTCAAACACCAGGCTTTCATCACTCGCCGTCTGCCCATGATGGGACCCAACGGAGGCCCGCTCGACATGGTTATCGACCGTCGCCACTACAAGGGTTTCTCAGCTGTCTACGGCCAGCAATGGGGACATACAGGCCAGATAATAGGCTGTGCCAGCCCCGACACCGATGCCTACGAGTCGCGCCAGAACATCAAATACAACAGCAAGGAGTTCCTCGAGATTGTCGCGGAGGTCTTTGCCGAGTGGATTCCCGACCTGCGCGAGGTGGGTTTCCTGGCCGTGTGGGCGGGACGCTACACCGAACCCCGCTACATTATTGACCCCGAAGTGGGTCTCTGCACCGGTCTGCGCGGACACGGCTTCATGCTGGGACAGTATCTTGCCAAACTCTATGTGGACAAATACCTCGGTCGCGACGTTCCTTCCTACATGGACGACCTCAAGATTGGCGGAAAGGGACTTTCCGAAAACGCCTTCAAGTAACCTTCTTTGCTGAAAGGTAAAGCGACAACTCACACGGACCAAGAAGCACCTCGGGGTGTTTTCCTGGTCCGTGGTTTATCAGCGTATGTTGAGCAGTTTGTGTGTTTGGAGGGAGAGCCGCCAAAGGGGATGGGCTTTGACATACGCTATGGTTTGCTGCACGATAATGCGGTTGCGCACGGGGTCCCCGGTGTCGCAAGGCTGCAGGTATCGCCAGGGTGCTTCGATGTGGCTGTAGGTGTCGGGTTCGTGTTCGCCGTCGTAGACCACCTTGATTTCATCGGCGCGGTCCAGCACCACACGCCCCGCCTCCCCCACGTAGAGCTCTTTTGGCGAAAGGGTCACCCAGTCGACATTGTGGGGCAAGGGGCGGGTGCCGTTGGTCTCAACGGCCACGCTTTTGCCCCTGTGGTGCAGGGCATCCACCAACGAAGGGGTGAGGCTCAGTGAGGGTTCGCCTCCCGTTACAACCACCCACGGCGACGGCCATTCAGCCACTCGGGCGGCAATCTCCTCCTCGCTCATCTCCGTGCCCGCGAGGTACTCCGTGTCGCAGAAGGGGCAGCGAAGGTTGCAGCCCGACAGGCGGACAAAGACGGCGGGAGTGCCCGTGTGGTGTCCTTCGCCTTGGAGCGAATAGAATATCTCGTTCACCCTCATGGCTGGTCGGCTTCGTAAATGGCGGTGTTGCCCGTGCTCTCCTGCACCTCCACACGGTAGCAGTGAGGCACCTGTTCGCAGCACCAGCGTGCCAGGTTCTCGGCGGTGGGGTTGAAAGGCAGCACATCGTTGAGCACCTGATGGTCGAGGGGGTCGGCAATAAGACGTTTGATTTCGGAGAAGTCGATAATCATACCGTTGCGGTCCAATTGGGCGGACTTGCAGTAGACGGTGATGGTCCAGTTGTGACCATGCAGGGAGCGGCATTTGCTGGGGTAGTCCAGTTCAAGCCGGTGCGCTCCCGAAATCTCGATGGTTTTCTTGATATAGTACATTGATGCGAAAAGATTCTTGATTCATGATTGATAAACGGTGGGGTCGGGCAGGCCGGCCTGAGCGAAGGCTTCGCGGCGTTCGCGACAGGTGCCGCAGGTGCCGCAGTGTTTCTCGCCACCCTTGTAGCACGAATAAGTGGCGGCGTAGTCGATGCCCAGCGAGTGGCCGCGCCTTACGATGTCGGCCTTCGTGCGGTCGGTGTAAGGGGCTTCGAGCGTCACACCCTCGTAAGTGCCCGCCTGCATGGCGGCGTTCATGGCCTCGATGAAAGCGGGACGGCAGTCGGGATAGATGGCGTGGTCGCCCCCGTGGTTGGCGATAAACACGTGGGTGAGCCCCCGGCTTTCGGCTATGCCGCAGGCCACGGCGAGCATGATGCCGTTGCGGAAAGGCACCACCGTGGAGTGCATATTCCCGTCGTCATAGTCGCCGTCGGGGATGGCGTCGGCCCCGGCGGTGAGGGACGAGAGGATATTGCCGCTGAAGAACGACAGCGGGACGACAAGATGCTCGATACCCAGCAGGCTGCAATGATGGCGTGCGCAGGCCGTCTCGCGCTGGGCGTGATTGCTGCCATAGTCGAAAGTAATGGCCAAAGCAATACGCTGCTGCTCCTCATAGAGCAACGTGGTGGAGTCGAGACCGCCGGAATAGATGATGGCGGAGTCCTTGACCGAGGATGAGTTTTGTTGCATGTTCTCTTGTTTTGTTAAAGGGGGTTACCTCTGTTTTTGGGCGGAGGACTGCACAAGGCAATTCAAGAATACCCCTGATTTATAAACATCTACCTGCGGGAATCACCCGCAAAAGCGACTGCAAAAATACGAAAAATATTTCACCTGTCAAGAAAAAAGAAAACTTAATCTTCGTTTTTATTAGAGACCGAGAAGGTCGGCAAAGTGGTCTATCAAGTGGGTGGGATGAGCCAAGAGGAGCTGCCCGCGGCTTTGGTTGCCGTAGGTGACCCCACAAGTGTGGCACCCTGCGGCGTTCCCCATCAGCAGGTCGTAGACCGTATCGCCCACCACGAGGGTCTGGCCAGCCTCCATGCCAAGGGCGGAGAGGGCTTTCGCGGCGAGGTCGGGTGCAGGTTTGGGGTGCAGGTTCTCGTCCTCGCCGAAGGCGTGGCTCAGCGGGATATAGTCCGCCACCCCCAAACTCGTCATCAAGGGGTCGAGCGACGTATGGTGGCGTGAGGAGACGATGGCCATGTCAGTCCCCAGGGCAAGCAGATGGGCAAGAGTCTCCAGCACACCGGGGAAGAGGGTGATGTGGTCGAGAGCCAGAGAGGGGAAGATGTCGCGGTAGATGGCGGCGGCCTCATCCACGCGGCTTTCGGGCACGGAAGCGGCAAGGCGGAAACATTCTGTCAGGGGCAGCCCGATGGTGGCGGCTATGGCGGCAGGCTCCGCCTCGGGCAACCCCATCCGCCTCAAGGTGGCCTGAACAGTGCGGATGATGCCCTCACGGGTGTCGGCAAGGGTGCCGTCGAAATCGAAGAGTATGTTTTTATAGTGCATATCCGCATAACGGCGTTTTGCCTGTTTCATTGTGTTCGGGGGGGGAAGATGATACGGTTTTGTGCCAGTCGGTATGCTGAAAAAGCACTATCTGGTTTTTTTTTCGTACTTTTGCAAAGTGAAATATTTCAATTGTTATGGACAGCAAGGTTTTGTTACCTCTTTTCGCACAGCGTTTCGGCTGTGAGGGCGCCGCATGTTACGCGGCTCCCGGTCGCATCAATCTCATTGGTGAGCATACCGACTACAACGGCGGCTTTGTCTTGCCCGGTGCCGTCGGGCAGTGTTTGACGGCTTGGATTCGCCCCAACGGGTCGGACCAGGTGAATCTGTATGCCGCGGATTTGGGCATGGAGTGTGTTTTCGCCATCGACGACCCTCAGGGGCCCCGGTCGGTGCATTTCCGTTATGTCTACGGGGTGGTGCGCGAAATGACGGCCCGAGGCGTGAAGGTGGGAGGGTTCGATGCTGTGTACGGCGGGGATGTCCCCTTAGGTGCGGGCATGAGTTCTTCGGCGGCGTTGGAGTGTTGTTTCGCCTTTGCCTTGAATGATTTGTTTAGGGGGAACCTCGACGGCATGGAGCTTGCGCGTGTCGGTCAGATGACCGAACACAGGTATGTGGGCACCATGTGCGGCATTATGGACCAGTTCGTCTCGCTGCATGGCCGCGCGGGCTGTCTGGTTCGTCTCGACTGCCGCAGTGGTGAGTATGAATATTTTCCTTGGAAGCCGGAGGGCTACAGTCTGGTGGTGGTGAACAGCTGTGTGCGGCACGAGTTGGTCGGCTCACCCTACAACGACCGCCGCAACAGCTGCGAGCGTGTGGCGGCACGGGCAGGGGTGGAGACTTTGCGCGACTGCTCGTGGGAACAGCTGGAGACGTTGAAAACGGAACTCTCGGACGAGGATTATTCGAGGGCTCGATATGTGCTGGGCGAGGAGGAGCGGGTGCTTGCCGTGTGCGAGGCTTTGAAGAGGGGCGACTATGAGGAGGTGGGCAGACAGATGTACCTCACCCACGAGGGTTTGAGCAAGGATTACGAGGTGAGCTGCGAGGAGTTGGACTTCCTGGTGGAGGAGGCGCGCCGTTGTGGCGTCGCAGGTTCGCGCATCATGGGCGGAGGCTTCGGCGGGTGTACCATCAATCTGGTGCGCAATGAGCTCCGCGACGCTTTCGTGTCGGAGGTGCGGAAGAACTATAGAGAGCGTTTCGGTGTGGAATGTAAGATGATCCCCGTGGTGATAGGCGACGGGGCGAGACGTGTGCAATAATGACAAGAGTTGATAATAAAGGTAACATCTAAAAAATGCTCCCCTAAAAGAGAAAATCGTGATAATCATTATCGATTATTTAACACGAATTGCCATGTAATGACCATAAATTAATGACAATTAATGATAATTCATGTTTTAAAAAAATGCCGTGTAATTCTCATTGCAAAGCAATGTTATAAATTGAATAATTAGAAGTCCCCTAAAGTCTTTCCGAATTATGAAGAAGTTGATATTATGTTTCGTGGGCTTGCTGCTGGCGGCAGGCTCGCTCTTCGCCAAAGAACAGAGGTTTACCCTCAAATCTCCCGACGGGAAGCTGGTGAGCCATATTGTTGCCTCCGCCGAGGAGGAAATCACTTATGATATTGTCTACAAAGGGGTGACAGTGATGCTGCCTTCCCATTTGGGGTTAAACCGTGTTTGTGGCAAGACCGTCACGGGTGCCATGCAGGTTACCAAATCGTCGACACGTGTGGTCGACGAGGCGGTGCCTTCGCCCTTCACACGACAGGCCTCCATGCGTAACTTCTGCAACGAGCTTACCTTGCAGATTAAGGGCGGCCTTCGAGTGGTTTTCAGGGCCTACAACGAAGGCATAGCCTATCGCTACCAGGTCGACCAGCCCTGCACGGTGAGGTTTGAGAAGGTGGAGTATAACTTTGCCGGCGACTATGAGGCCACGGTACCTTATGTTACCAATTTCGATGAGAACAACCACTACGCTCAGTATTCCTCTTCGTTCGAAAATCTTTATATCACCAAGCCCCTCTCGCAGCTGGACACCCGGAGGCTCTGTTTCCTCCCCCTGCTGGTTCACGCCCCTCACGGCGTGAAGGTGTGCATCACCGAGTCGGCCTTGTTGGACTACCCGGGGTTGTATCTTAAGGGCGTGGGCGATTCCAAACCCGGCACCTGCCCCGGTTTCAGGCTGGAGGGCGAGCATGCACCCTATCCCAAAACCCTCGAGCAGGGCGGCCACAACAACCTGCAGATGCTCGTGAAGGAGCGTGAGGACTATATCGCCAAGGTGGACAAGGCGACGGTGATGCCCTGGCGCATCGCCATGGTGGCGAAGAACAGTGCCGAACTGGCCATGAACAACATGAGTTACCTTCTTGGCGAACCGGCAAGGGTGGACGACCTTGGCTGGGTGAAGCCCGGCAAGGTGGCGTGGGAATGGTGGAACTTTTGGAACATCAGTGGGGTGCCTTTTGTTGCGGGCGTGAACAACGACACCTACAAACACTATATCGACTTCGCTTCTCGCTACGGGATTGAATACGTCATCCTCGACGAGGGCTGGGCGGTGAACAAACAGGCCGACCTCTTCCAAGTGGTGCCTGAAATAGACCTGCCCATGCTGGTGCAGTATGCCAAAGAGCGCAACGTGGGCCTGATTCTCTGGGCGGGCTATTACGCCTTCGACCGCGATATGGAGCATGTTTGCCAGCACTACAGCGACATGGGCATCAAGGGATTCAAAATCGACTTTATGGACAGGGACGACCAGATTGTCGTCCAGTTCTACCAGCGGGCTGCAGCCATGTGTGCCAAATACCATTTGCTGGCAGATTTCCACGGAGCCTACAAGCCCGCAGGTCTGAACCGCACCTATCCCAACGTGCTCAATTTCGAGGGTGTGGCGGGGCTGGAACAGTTGAAATGGGCTCCGGCCTCGTGGAACCAAGTGCAGTACGACACCGAAATCCCCTTCATCCGCCAGGCTGCGGGGCCAATGGACTATACCCAAGGCGCTATGGTCAACGGTGCCAAGAACTGTTACCACCCGTCGTGGAACGAACCCATGAGCCAGGGCACCCGTTGCCACCAGTTGGCGCTCTATGTGGTGTTGGAATCTCCGCTGAACATGCTATGCGATTCACCCACCAACTACGACCGCGAACCCGACTACACACGCTTCGTGGCTCAGATGCCCACGGTGTGGGACGAAACCCGCGTGCTTCAGGCCGAGGTGGGTGAATACATCGTCACCGCACGTCGCAAAGGCAACACCTGGTATATCGGCGGCATCACCAACTGGACCGAGCGCGATGTGGTTGTGGATTTGTCGGTTCTTGGACTCCAAAACTCGCGCGTTCAATTGTATGCCGACGGTGCCAACGCCCACCGAAAGGGCAGCGACTATAGTGTGAAAGTGCTGGAAGGCACTACGTCGTTCAAAGTGCATCTGGCTCCCGGCGGGGGCTTTGTGGCAAAAACATTGTAAGTGATGAATAAGACTGTCGTCCGACTGTTGTTTCTGGGCATTTCCCTACTTGTTTTGTCTGCCGCTCAGGCACAGACGGTGTACAAGTATTGGGTTGAGTTTACCGACAAAGAGGGTTCGCCCTACCGTTTGGAAAGACCTGACGAGTTTCTCGGTCCGCGGGCTTTGGAACGCAGGGCACGGCAGGGTATTGCCGTGGACAATCTCGACCTTCCCGTAAACCCCGGCTATTTAGAGGCTTTGCGGCAGGAGGGTTGCAGGGTGCAGAACCGTTCGCGCTGGCTCAACGGGGCTGTGGCCTTTGTCGATTCCGGCGATATGGCCGACCCGTCCATCCTGCCTTTTGCCGACAGGGTGGGGGCATTGCCTTTCGTGAGGTCGGTGGTGCTGTGCGACAGTGGGTCGGTATTCCAGCCCGATACCGATTTTGCCAATATAGGTGGGTGGCTGCCCGATTTCGAGGTCGACACCCTTTTTGGCCAAGCCTACTACGGGTGGGGCTATAGGCAGATTGCACAGTTAAGGGGACAGTCGCTGCACCGTGCCGGCTTTGAAGGGCAGGGTATGATTATCGGAGTGTGCGACTGTGGCTTTCCCGGAGTGAACACCATCCCCCTTGTCGAACCCATGCGCCGCGAGGGCAGGCTGCTGGCAACCCGCGATTTTGTGTGGAGTGAGGAAGACGATGTCTTTTCCGTCCACGCCCACGGCACCCATTGTTTCGCCTTGATGGCTGCCGATGCGCCAGGCCGATATGTGGGTACGGCTCCCAAGGCGTCGTATGTGCTGTGCCGCACCGAGAATGTGATGGACGAGAATGTGCTGGAGGAATATAACTGGGTGGCCGCCGCCGAGTGGCTCGACAGCCTTGGGGCTGACATTGTGACAACCTCGCTGGGTTATTTCAACTACGACGACACGACCCGAAGCTATACTTTGGACGACCTCGACGGATTTACCGCTCCCATGTCGCGTGCTGCGGGGGTGGCGGTGTCGCGCGGGATGTTGGTGCTGAATTCGGCGGGGAACGACGGCCGAGCTTTCCCCCAGCATTTGAATGTGCCTGCCGATGCTCCCGCCGTGCTCTCGGTGGGTGCTGTGGACAGCACCGGCGAGCGGGCTACCTTCAGTGCCCACGGCCCCACGGCAACCGGCTGCATCAAACCCGATGTGATGGCTCTGGGGGAGCAGGTGGTGACGGCCACCCCCGACGGCTATTATAGCACGGGCAACGGCACCTCGCTGGCCTGCCCCGTGATGGCGGGGATGATGGCCTGTCTGTGGCAGATGTTTCCAAACCTTACACCCCGTCAGCTGTGCGACAGTGTGCGTGCCTGGGGCAGTTTCTCTTCAATCCCCAGCCAGTTGTGCGGCTACGGCATCCCCGATTTCAGCCGCGCTTTGCTTTCTCAGCCTGTGGGTATTGCTCAGGCCGGAGTGGATGAAGGCGGTGTGAGTCTTTTCCCCAATCCCGCGCCAAAGGGTGCCAAGGTGGAGGTGAGTTGTGATGTTACGCCCGCTTGGGTGGAGGTCTACGATGTGATGGGGCGGAAGTTGTTCCATAGCCGCACGGAAGGGCAGACAACACATGTGAGGCTTCCGGTTCTCCCGTCGGGGGTGTATGTGGTGAGGGTTGCTGCGGCAGAAGGGTCTTGTCGGCTTCTCAAACTAATAATAGGCGGGGAGTGACGTCGCTCAAGGTTCGTTTGTTTTACACTTTATTGCCACTTGTATTACACTTGTTTTACACTTTTAAAGTGTAAAACAAGCGGGAAAGAGTCGGTATTGGGGTGAAGTTTCATACTAGTTCGGCCATGAGGATGGCGCAGGCTACGCTGGCGTTGAGGCTTTCGGCTGTGCCGCCCAGGTTGGGGATGGTTACGCGATGGGTGATGTGTTGCTGCACTTCGGGGGTGATGCCCCGCGACTCGTTGCCCACCACCAACACGGCTCCCTCGGGGGGCAGATGCAGGGGGCTGTCGGGACTCCAGATGCTGGTTCCGTCCAACAGGGCGCCGAAGACGGGTTGGCGACATTCCGCCAGCCAGGCGGGCAGGTCGGTGTAGGTGATTGCTGTGCGGAAGAGGCCTCCCATGGTGGACTGCACCACTTTGGGGTTGTAGCACGAGACGGTCCCCTCGCTGCAGACAATGCGGCGCACTCCGAACCAGTCGGCTGTGCGGATGATGGTGCCCAGGTTGCCTGGGTCTTGCAGGTGGTCGAGGGCGAGAATGAGGGGGTTCGGGTTGGAAATATGTGGGATGTAGCGGTTTACCAACATCCATACTTCGTTGGGAGTGGTCATGTGGCTCAGCCTTGAAAGCGTATCTTGGTCAATTTCATACACTTCCGCGTTATTGGGCAGGTTTTCGTGTTCTGAAAGCCACGATTTTGTTGCACAGACCACCCTGACGGGTGCTTTTGCGGCCATTGCTTCATGGCACATCTTCACTCCTTCTACAACAAAAACACCATCGCTTTCGCAATGCTTTTGTTGCTTGTATACAGCGAGTTCCTTTAGTTTGTTCTTGGATATCATTAGGCAAAGATACAACTTTTTTTCAAATAAAATTTTGCTATGTCGAAAAAAGTTAGTACTTTTGCAGCCGATTTAACAATCAACACGGTGGGCGTAGTTCAGCTGGTTAGAGCGCCAGATTGTGGATCTGGAGGTCGTGGGTTCGAGCCCCACCTCCCACCCGGAGGAGAAAAAAAAGCAGACTTTCAAGTCTGCTTTTTTTGTTGTTGACTACCGAAGGGCTGTGTGGTAGTGCATGTTGCCTGTAATGGTGCCTGTGACACGCCCCAGTATGGGGACTACGGCGGAGGCTGTGCCGCTGGCGGTGCTGGTCCAGTCCATCACCCCGTTTACGGGTGCTTTGATGACGGGATGCACGAGGGTGGCTTGCAACGAGGCGTTGATTCCCATGGTGTCGATGGAGAATCGGATGGTGTCGTTCTGCAGGTGCAGGCCTACGGTGTCGATGGTGCCTTTCAGGTACATGCCGTCGGAACTGGTCATGATTACCCCGTAGTCTAAGGCGGGGTCTTTCTTGATGGTTACCGTCTCCACGTCAAGGTCGCGGTCGATGGGGATGTTGAAGGTGGCGATGGTGAAGATGAGGTCGGTGTGACGGGTCATGAGATAGGTGCCGAGATAGGGCTTGATGTCGATGGTGGGTTCCGTGGGGGTGTCGACAGGGTCTTTCTCGCAACTGTAGGTCAGCATGGCGGCGAAGGCCAGCAGGATTAATGACAGTTTTTTCATGATGTTGTGTGTTTTTTGTTGGTTCTCCTTTTATGTTTAAGGTCTATAACGCGTTTGTGCTTTCGTTATTGTGTGCCTTTATAAATTGAAAATTGAAAAATTCTCAATTTTGTTGAAGGGCGGAGTAGAGTTCTTCGCGGGGCGCGAGGGTGTAGGGCATGGCGGCTTGGAGCGCGGGGTGTAGGGTGTGGTAGTATTGCAGTTGCTGGCGGAGGATGTCGGCGAGGTGGCTGTCCGCGCGGTTGTGGGCTGCGGTGTCGCCGGCATGGAGGTAGGCTTGCCCGATGCTGTGGATGAGCCTTACGTCCTGCAGGGCGGCGAGGGGTATCTGTGCCAGGGTGGTGTCGAGGACGACGCAGGCCTCGCGGCCACGGTTTTGGGTGGAGAGGTTTTCGGCCAGGAGCAGGATGTCTTTCCAGTATTGCTCAAGGAATTTGCATCCTGTCTCGTCGATGTAGACGTTTTGCAGGGGGTGCCATCCCATCTGGTCGAGGTGGCGTAGAAAAGGCTCTACGGCCACACTGTCGCAGGGCTGGTACATGAGGCGGTAGGTGTTGCCCTCGAGTTGAAAGGGCGACTCGAAATAGTGGTGGTAGTGGTCGTAGGCGTAGTGGGTGAAATAAACGGGCCGGTCGAGGGTCATGCTTTCGTCCAAGAGTTGGAAGAAACGCTGGTGGCCGATGAGTCCGATGTTTTCAACACGGATGTCGAGTCGCATCGCTTCAACGGTCTGCAGGTACCAGAGGGGGAAGGTGTCGTTGTCGCCATAGGTGAAGAGTATGGAGTTTGGGTCGCAGGAGTGGAGGATGTTGGCGCCGGAGTCGTGGGCGATGTAGCGGTGGCTGCGGTCGTGGTCGTCCCAGTTCTGGCAGGCCATGAGCAGGGGGACCGCCAGCAGCAGGAGAGAGGAGACGCGGACGATGATGCGGCTGCCTTTCTTGGCCTTTGACCCCAGATGTTTGATTTTAGAGACAAGCCATTCGGCACCGTAGGCAATGTAAATGCAGAAGGCGTAGAAGCTGAGGATGTAGGCGTAGTCGCGCTCGCGGGGTTCGTAGGCGGGGTGGTTGAGATAGAGCGAGAGGATGAATCCGCCCATGAGGAAGAGGGAGGTGACGAGCCAGAAGGTTTTGCGGTGGTCCATGAGTGCCGTGAAGCCGAGGATGCCCAACAGCAGGGGGAGGAGGAAATAGACGTTGTGGCCCCGTGTGGGCAGGCTGTCGGGCAGCGGGGCTGCGGTGCCCACCAGCATACGGTCGAGGGGCGGGATGCCCGTGATGAACTGTCCGTTCTGGGGTGAGCCGTAGCCTTGGCGGTCGTTGTAGCGGCCTGAGAAGTTCCACATCAGGTAGCGGAGGTACATGTAGGTGAGCTGGTAGGAGGCGTAGTAGCGCAGGTTGCCAGCCAAGGTGGTGTCGCCACCGCTCCAGTCGGCAGCGTAGAGGGCGTCGTTCTTGTGGTGCCGCCACATGCGAGGATAGAGGGGGGCGTTTTCATATTGTTCGCGGGTGACGTAGGTCTTGAAGTCGGCAAAGGTGGAGGGATGCCCCTCGTTGATGGGGGGATTGGCCGAGGAGCGGATGGGGATGATCAGGTAGGGCGACAACCCTATTGCAAAAAACAATATAAGGAGTAGGCCGATGGGAAAATAGGATTTGACATTTTGCGGTGCAAGACCGGCTTTCCGCTCCTTGCTTTTTTTAAAGGCAAAAAGCAGCAGGAGGGTGGGGGCGGTGAGCAGGGTGAGAAGGTGTGTGCATACCCCCAAGCCCAGCAGGAGGGCTATAAGGCAGAGCCAACGGGGCGCGAGCCGGGGAGAGGGGCAGCGGTACCAGCGCAGCATGGCCCACAGGATGACGGAGGCGATGAGCATGGCAAGGCTGTAGACCTCACTTTCCACGGCCGAGAACCAGGCTGTGTCGCAAAAAAGATAGCAGAGCGCACCGGTGAGGGCGGCGGCTTTGTTCATCCTTCCCTCGGGGTTGAGCAGCAGGATGGTCCAGAAGAGGAACATGACGGTGAATCCTCCCGCCAAGGCCGAGAGGGCATTGATGCAGGGGGCTACGAGCAGGGGGTTGCCGAAGGCGAACCACGAGAAGGCATGTGCCAGCAACTGATAGAAGGGGGCTCCGGGAGGGTGACCCACCTGCAGCAGGTAGGCAACGGAGATAAACTCGCCGCTGTCCCAGAAACTGACAGAGGGTTCGAGGGAGAGCAGGTAAACCACCGTGGCCCCTATGGCAAGGAGCCATCCCGTTACCAGTTCACCACGGACTTGTTGAAGATGTCTTCGCATAGTTCGGTGACTATTTCGCCCACCAAGGCCTGTTCGACCGAGGAGAAATCGCGCGAGGCGGCATAGTCCTTGAAACGCGAGAAGCTCTGCTCAAAGTCGGCCTTGGGGTCGAAGCGGTTGGTGAAGGAGACTTTGATGGTGATGGTGAAACGGTTGGTGGCCACGTTGTCGTCGCTGCCTATGGAGGAGGCACGGGTGCTGTAGTCGGTGATCTCGCCCGAAATCTGCAGGTCGCCGTCGTCGGAGATGACGTTCAGGCTGGTCTGCGAGGAGAACATGCGTTGCAGTTCGTCGTAGAGGTTTTGGCTCAGCTGGGGGTTGACGGTGGTGGCGTAGTTGGGGAACTGCTTGATGGAAATAGTCTTCGCCTCGGCGGGGATGGAGGCACCCGTGAAGGAGTAGCCGCCGGAGCATCCGTTGCAAGCCAGCAGGGAGACCGCGAGGAGGAGGTATAGCAGATGTTGTTTCACTGGGCGAAGGGGGTTAGACGTTCTGCGAGTCGTAGTCGATGTGAATTTCGTCCTCCAGCTGCCAGAGCATATAGGAGGATTGCTGCTCCATATACTCGAGGATGGAGACTTTGTGGGTGAGGTCGGTGATGGCAGAGATTTCGGCAACAATGTCGTCAATCTTCTTTTTCAAGTTGTTATCCATAAGCGATGTGTTTTTTTCCAATGCAAAGATACAAACTTTTTTTAAAAAATCGTATCTTTGCAAACGGATATGACAAGATTGGAGTATTGGATAAGGGCTGATACGCAATACCGTGTACACTCCCCATTGGTGTTTGAGATGTACAGGAAAGTGCTTTTTGCCGAGGTGGACGGTTCGCTGCGCCGCAGAATGGCCGATGGGCTGCCCGCCGAGGCGGAGGGGATGGTGCGCTGTGCAGCAAGGAGGGACAGACCCTATCACGACATGGTGTATAAGCTGCGCGACCATTACGGGATGACCGTGGTGAGTTACGACGAGGACGAGGCGGTGCTGCGAGGCGGCACGGACCCTGTGTCGGGACGTAGGGTGATGGAAACCGTGAAAGTGGTGTGCCGTCCCCATCGCCATCACGCCCGCGAGTTGCGTTGGCAAGCCCAGCAGGGGAATGAGAAATATAATGTGAGTATCGACATGTACGATGTGGGGCTGCTGATGTTCTGCCCCCAAATGAGGAAACAGCATTTTGTTTTAAAATAAATCAACTTTTATTGAAACAACACATTCGCTCAGATATGACAAAAAGAGTTTTGTATTGCATGATTTTGTTAGCCGGGGTGGCAGCGGTGTCTGCCTGCAGCAATGGCAACGAGACCCCTAAGCCCCAGGCTTACCTGCGTATTGATTTGCCGCCTCATGCCTATTCGGTGTGCGACACGGCGGCTCTGCCCTTTACCTTTGAAATGAGCAATTTGGCCGAGGTGCAATGGAAGAAAAATCTGCCGCGCGACAAGTGGTTCACCATCGCCTACCCGAAGTACAAGGGCTATGTCTTCATGACATACAAAGCCATGAACGGAGTCAAAGACCTGCGGGCGCAGGTGGACACCTCTTATAAGTTTGTGGAGGGGCATTTCTCCTACTCGTCGGGGATAGAAGAGAACAGGTTTATGGACCGGGAGCATCAATTGTCGGGTACCACCTACCACCTCAAAGGGCAGAATGTTGCCAGCACTTACCAGTTCTGGGTGACGGACAGCAACCGGCATTTCCTCCGCGGTGCGCTCTATATTGACTGCACACCCAACAACGATTCGCTGGCTCCGGTGCTGGAGTACATACAGGATGATATCGACCACTTGATAGAGTCTATCCGATGGAGATAAAGCGTTGGTTCATGGTGCTGGCATGGCTGCTGGCTGTAGGAGGGCTGCAGGCGCAGTCCTTCACCGAACAGGACTTTTCGTTCAATATCGTGGATGTGACAACACACGACACGATGCGGATTGCAGGAACATTAACCTTGCCCTACGGAGTGGAGGGCCAGGTGCCTGCCGTGATTCTCATCACTGGGTCGGGTGCCCAAAACCGCGACGAGGAACTGATGGGACACAAGCCCTTCAAGGTGATTGCCGAATACCTGTCGGCACGTGGCTACGCTGTGATGCGGTGCGACGACAGGGGAGTTGGGGAATCGACAGGCGATATGGTCCATGCCACAACGCTCGACTTTGCAAAGGATGTGGAGTTCCAGTTGGATTACCTATTGAAGAAACCAGAGCTTTTCGACCCTCAGCGTATCTTCCTCTTCGGACACAGCGAGGGTGCCACGGTGGCTGCCATTGTGGCGGCGCGACGTGCCGAGGTGGCCGGGGTGGCGATGCTGGGCGGCGCAGGTGCCGACGGCAAGACAATACTGCTTCAACAAAACGAGGCACTATTCCGCCTGCGGGGTGTTGCAGACAGCCTTATCGAAAGGCGGCTGGCGTGTATGAGAGATTTGTTTGCAGTAGACGACACGCTGTTTCTGGGGGAAGGGATGGACACTGTCAAGATGTTGAACATGGCGTTCCGTCCGCTGTTCAAACAGCATTCCGCCGGGCTCACCAAGGAGCAGAAGCAGCAGTGTGGTCTGACGAATACGGAATGCTATGGCTGGGCAGTATCGATGGCAACACCGTGGCTGACGACCTTCCTGACATTAAATCCTGCAGACTATATCGCCAAAATGCGATGTCCACTCTTGGCAATAGGCGGCGAGAAGGACTGCCAGGTGCTGGCGGAGACTAACCTGTCAGCAATAAAGCGTGTGTGTAAGAAAAACAGGGTGAAATGCAGCATCGTGCAGTTGAAGGACATCAACCATCTGGGACAGGTGTGCCAGACAGGAGCTGTGGATGAGTACGCCACCCTTGGGCAGGCTCCCGACAAAAGTGTCTTGAATGCTTTGGTTCAGTGGCTTGACTCTCTCAAAGAGAGGAAATAATTATTACGGAAATTAATCCTGTCAGTTCCCAGTCTTCAAGCCCATAAAAAGGTGAATATTCTATTTTGAGGACTTCTATAAATTGCCTCGTAGAGGCAAACTCTCAATAACCCCGCACTCGCAGTGTGGGGAACATCAATAGAATACGTATCAGTGTGTCGACGACACGCGCTCGCAATGAATAGAACCCATATTTTTTGTTCCAAAATCTGTTCCAATCTTGTGGAAAAGCTGGTAAATGGGAAGCATAATAGTAAAAGAAATGTTAATAATTCTGTGAAAGATGAGTGTGGAATTAGTTTTCAGGAAAATAATATATACCAAATGTTTTTTTTTTATTATCTTTGCATTGTCAAAAAAAAAAAATCACTATTTATTAAAGGAAAACCATTTAATTTATCAATGTATGAAAAAGACTATGTTTACTAGAGGGATGATGCATATGGCTGCTTTTGTAGCAGTGGGAATGTTGTTCTATTCGTGCAATAAAGAAGAGTTAAGACCCATCTCAAGCACGGACACGATTCCAGAGGTGATTGTCGATACAATACCTGAGAGTTATTTTGCAGCATGGGTATGCGAAGAGCCTTGGGATAAAAAGTACAGGATTACATGTTACCAGTTGGATGATAGTGTAATATTCACAAGAGTAACCAAAGACGATTCAAGATTAAGATTGTGTTTTGAAAACGGTTATTTCTATAAGTATAGGGTTCAAACACCTGAGGATTTCCCCGAAATGGTTCTTTATGATGAAGACAGGGTGGTTACCTTCACTGAATGTTGGCCGTTGGGGAGTGACAAGGTGAATCGTTTGGATGCAAGTTTTGTTGCAAGTGACATTACAGATAGCAGTGTTAGGTTGTGTCAAATGTGGGTTCTTGATGACCCTGATCTTGTAGGAGAATACTTGTTTTTTAAAACGACAAGATAGTAAAACAACAAATAATTTATTGATATTTAGAAGTAAGGGTATGAAAAAAGTGGTTTTGTTTTCCTTAATATTCGCTTATGGCGTAATGTTTGGAATTAATGCACAAACAAAGTATATATATGGACTGCGTGGGGAAAAAGAATATCTCAAGGTTTCACCGAAGAATATTCTTCAGGTGAAAGGTATAAGTGATACTGTACTGCTCAGAGGCATTTTTGGCAAGTTAAATCAATTGACAAAAGTTTGTATCAGTTGACAGATTCATTGTGGGTGACGGAATTGTCGAAAGTGAGGCTTTCGGATATTATTGATTTAAATAAAATTGATGTGGTGGTTACAGATGTTTTTTGTGGTGATGAAGATGGGTTGATGTGGCCAACCAATCGAATATTGGCAAAATGGAAAAATAGATGTTCGATAGATATTTTAGATTCGCTAAATATTTCATATAGAAAAGTTTCTTATATTGGAAAAGATAAGCATGTGTCAGTTATTCATCTTAATGACAATCGCAATACAATTGAATTGTCCAATCTGCTTTTTGAGAGTGGGTATGTGGAGTATTCCCAGCCCGACTGGGGGATGCTAATAAAGCAGTGTAATAATCCGTATTTTGATCAACAGTGGAATCTATTTGATGAAGTAAATGGTTATGATATTAATGTTACAGATGCACGGAGTCTTTCGTCTGGGGATAATGTCAAGGTTGCTGTTTTGGACGTGGGTGTTGAATTGACGCATCCTGATTTAGTCGGAAACCTTATTTTGGGATATGATGCAGTGGATGCAAATGTTGGGGTACTAATGGAAGTAATATGACTGGTAATTATCATGGAACATCGTGTGCCGGTATTATTGGTGCCATGGACAATTCTATTGGTGTGAAGGGGATAGCGAATAAATCAAAAATAATACCGATACGTATCGGATATAATAGTGGACAAACAGCTATGATGACGACTTTTTCTTCATGGATTATAGATGGCATAAATCAGGCTTGGAGTAATCTCGGAGCAGATGTGTTAAGTTGTTCTTGGTCAGGTGGTTTTAATAGTGGAATAGTGTCTGAGATTTTTTATGCAACGGATTGTGGAAGAAATGGAAAGGGGTGTGTGGTCGTTTTTTCGGCGGGGAATGGGAACCAAGATGGAGTGTCGTTTCCTTCAAATTTATACAATGTGATTTCTGTTGGGGCAATATCAAAATGTGGAGAGAGAGTAACTCCAGATAGTTGCCAGTATAATCATAGTTGGGGTAGTAATTATGGGGATAACTTATGTGTTGTAGCACCAGGAGAAGATATCCCAACAACATATCTTAACGGAGGTTACATGCTTCCTTCGGAGGGAAATGGTTTTCATGGTACATCTGCTGCATGTCCCCATGTGGCAGGTGTAGCAGCTTTGATGCTTTCGGTAAATCCGAATTTGAAGTATACTCAGGTTAAAGCCATTATTGAGAAAACGGCAAAAAAGATTGGAAATAGGTATAATTATCATATAGACAATAGTCATCCTTATGGAACATGGTGCCGTTATATGGGATATGGACTCGTGGATGCAGGAGCAGCAGTGCAGATGGCATATGATTTGAGAAATGTTGGGGATTTGTATATTAAAGACGAAAATACAGATATTGGAAATGAACAGAATCTTATGGTTGTTGGGTATAACGCTCCTGAAATACGTATAATAAAAGATGGGCGGGATGTTAATACAATTAATGCAGGGGAACAATATGAGGTGCAAATAATTGTTCGCAATTGCAGTAATATCAGCACACCAGCTGGAAAAAAAGTCCGTCTGAATTGGTCGCGTGTTACCAATTACATGCCATGGAATAAGGCATGGGTTAGTTCTCCATATCAGTGGTTGAATCAATATGATTTAGTGCATGGTGGGTATATAGGTGAGTATGTATTGCCCGGTATTGCTGCAGGAGGTTTGTGTGTGGCTTCTATTAGCTGGACAGCCCCCGATTTTTACAACATGGGTTATGCTTTTGTTCAGCCTTTTAATATAAATAGTTGGAGTTGTGCTTTATTGGCGCGGGTAGAAGATGGATATTTGATTGGGGGAGAGGATTATTCCACATACCCTATTTATGATTTTGTTTACAAAAATAACAATGTTGCTAGAAGAGATTTTACAGTATTGCAGGAGGCATATCCCCCTGTACTGGCAGCCATTGAGTACAATTATCATTCAGTAGTCCCTTGTCCTGTTAGGATTCAATATCAATCTCACCCGAATATTTCGGGGCAGCATTTGACGGATGTCGCACGTGTGTATTTGCAATTTGATGAGGAATTGACAAGGCTGTGGGAACAAACAAGGGATATCTCGCATGACTATGTGTATTTAGGCAATGGATTATTTTTAATAACATCGCATATAGTAAGCTTTGATAATTTTCAGGTAGATACCAATAGGATGTACTTTATTTCTGCTTATGTTCAATTCTCTATACCATTACAAGAAGAGGCAAGTGTGTTGCCATTCGATATTAATGTATATTATTATGATAATGGTTACCAATTTGGTGGAAGAATAAACTATACAGCAGTATATGACAATAATGCGTATATTGATGTTTTTGCACATGGTTGCAGGTCGGTTTTGTTAGGAGATAGCGTGATAATAACAGCTTCCAGCAGTGAATCGGATGTGGAATATGCATGGTATAACAGAAGAGGAAGTAAAGTCGGAATAGGAGATGAATTGAGAGTAGCACCAACCATAACGCAACAGTATTATCTTGTGGGTCGTTCAGAGACTCAAAATGCTATTGGTTATGATTCGATAACGATATCGGTTCGTCGTGGAGCGATAACTTCTATTTCTCCCAATCCTGCTACGATTCAAACATTAGTCTCGTATCGTTTGTCAGGAGATGTGGGTTCTGCTTACTTAAGTGTTAGCAACTCTATGGGACAGGTCGTATATTCGGCAAATATAAACATGTCGCAAACATCACATTTAATTGAATTATCGAACATTCCTGCTGGGCAGTATTTTGTCCGAATAGAATCCCAAGGAGAACCCATAGATGTAAAGACATTGATTGTAAATTGACGATTATTAAAAAAATGTTTAATATTTTGTTTTTTATGTTTATGTTGATGAAAATCTTGTAATCAATCATTTGGATTTATGCTTTTTTTCTGAATGTATTTTTTTTTGTATCTTTGCATTGAAAAAATTATAAAATAAAAATATATGAAACAAAGTTTTGTTACACTTAAATTGATTTTTCTGGCGACGGCAATGGTGGTCGGCATGTTGTTCTATTCATGCAATAAAGAGGAGGTTAGGCCCCTCATGGGCAGCGACACTATACCTGTTGACACCATACCGGGAACAGATGTGGACACATTGCCGGAAGGAGATGTTATTGCAATATGGGATTATGAACAAAGGGGTAAAAAAATGATGACATTCTATCAGATGCAGGACAATGTGATTTATTGTAGGATGTTTTCTGACAATAATCATGTTTGTTTTTTTCAAAACGGGTATTACCACCGTTACAGGGGAATGACGCGGGAGGAATGCGGGATAGAGGAGTTTCAGCCTTATGGTGATACTGTAATCGCGTTTACCCAGTGTTGGAACCCTGGAAGTGATACTGTCGATATTGGGAGTGAATATAGATTCTGGTTTTATGTCAAACATTTCCCTAAAACCCATCAAGTCAGATTGATTAATATTGATAATTACTGTGCGTATTTGTTCACACAGCGGTGACGCTTCTAAAGTCAAATGAAGAAGGCAAAAAGTTGAAAAACCATATTGTCAATTGAAAAACTGTCAGAATAATGGCTTTGTATTATAATGTTGCAGAAAAGGAAGGCTTGCATCCTCTACATAGTGGGAAACGTAAATATTATGCAGTATTGAGGAGTGTGGGATGTGTGAATGAACGTGGGCTGGCGAAATATGTTGCCAGCGATACGGAGTTAAGCGTGAGGGAGGCGGAAACTGTAATAGAATTGTTGCAAAAGATTGTAGTTAGGGAACTTCTTGACGGAAAAAAAGTTAAGTTTGGGGAATTGGGGACGTTCTCGCTCACTGTAAATAGCATAGGCTGCGATAGTGTCGATGAGGTAGATTCCGACAAGATAAAGAGAATAAAGTTGAACTTCCGTCCAGGCAAGAATATGAAAAAGGCTTTTTCATCGGCTACATTTTTGCAGGTGGAAGAGTGATTAGGGAAGAGGCTTTTTAATTTTTTCCCCTATTTTTTTTGATGGGAAAAGGTTGTTTTCTGAAGGGGTGTCTTTGCTGTTGGATTTGTTAAAGTTATAGGGGCTTGAAAAAATATTTGCCCATGTCAATTATTTTCCTTATCTTTGCAAATTCAAGAAAGTAATATATTAATAATTAAAATACTGGATATGTCGAAGTTACTCCTTTTAGGCGATGAAGCAATTGCTCAAGCCTTTATCGACGCGGGCGGCAGTGCCATCAACAGTTATCCCGGCACCCCCTCCACGCAAATCACTGAATATGTTATCAAATCGAAAGAGGCTGCCCAGAAGGGCATCCGTGCTAATTGGTGTGCCAACGAAAAGACTGCCCTCGAGGCTTCTATTGGTGTGGCATACGCTGGCAAACGTGCCATGACTTGCATGAAGCATGTGGGTCTGAATGTTTGCGGCGACCCCTTCATGAATGCCTCCATCATCGGCACCAAGGGCGTCATCATCGTAGTGGCCGACGACCCCTCGATGTTCTCCTCGCAGGACGAGCAGGACAGCCGCTTCTATGGCCACTGGGCCATGATCCCCATGCTGGAGCCCAGCAACCAGCAGGAGGCCTACGACATGGTCTTCTTCGGCTATGAGCTGAGCGAGAAGATGGGTACCCCCATCCTCATGCGCATCCCCACCCGTCTGGCCCACAGCCGCGCCGGTGTCGAGCGTCGCGAGCCGCTGCCCCAGAACCCCATCAACTACCCCACCGACCCCAAGACCTTCGTGTTGCTGCCCGCCAACGCCAAGGTGCTCTATCGCGACCTGATTGACAAGCAGCCCAAGTTTGAGGAATCTTCCGAGAATAGCGGTTTCAACCAGTATATCCCCGGCACTGACAAGAGCCGCGGTATCGTCACCACCGGCATCGCCTACAACTACCTGCTGGAGAATTTCCCCGGCGGCAAATGCCCCTATCCCGTGGTGAAGATTACCCAGTATCCCCTGCCCACCGCCATGCTGAGCAAGCTGTATGACGAGTGCGACGAGATTCTGGTGCTCGAAGACGGCCAGCCCTTCGTCGAGGAGCTGATTAAGGGATGCCTGGGCAAAGGCAAACCCGTGCACGGCCGCCTGGACGAGGTTATCCGCCGCGACGGCGAGCTGAACGCTGAGAAGGTTGCCAAGGCCCTCGGCATGGCTGTTGCAAACGGTCCCGCAGTGCCCGAGGTGGTCACCAACCGTCCTCCCGCCCTGTGCGTCGGCTGCCCCCATATCGACAGCTACGAAGCCCTCGTCGAAGTGATGAAGAAATACGAGCACGGCCGTGTGTTTGGCGACATCGGTTGCTACACCCTCGGCTTCAACATGGGTGCTTTGAACACCACCGTCTGCATGGGTGCCTCCATCACCATGGCCAAGGGTGCCGCCGAGATGGGCATCTTCCCCTCTGTGGCAGTCATCGGCGATGGTACGTTCGGTCACAGCGGCATGACCGGTCTGCTCGACTGCGTGAACGAGAAGGCTAACGTCATCGTGATGATTCTCGACAACGACATCACCGCTATGACCGGCGGCCAGCCCTCGAGCGCCAACATGAAGCTCTTCAACATCTGCAAGGGCCTCGGTGTCGACCCCGACCACATCCGCCATATCGTACCTCTGCCCAAGAACCACGACGAGTTCGTCAAGATTCTTGAAGAGGAGATTGCCTACGACGGCGTCAGCGTCATCATCCCGCAGCGCGTCTGCATCGTTGAGAACAAAAAGCGCATTGCCGCCAAGAAATAAATAGTTAGAATAGTCCGACTTGTCCGACCAGTCAGACTAGTCAGACAAGTCGGACACAAAAAAGAACAACAATGAAGAAAGACATCATACTTTGTGGCGTAGGCGGTGACGGTATTGTCTCCGTAGCCAAAATCATCAGCGACGCAGCCCTTAACCTGGGCATGAATGTCAAGCAGAGCGAAATCCACGGTATGTCGCAGCGTGGCGGCAGTGTGTTCAGCCACCTCCGCATCAGCAGCGAACCCATCTTCGCCGACGTGATTCCCGAAGGCAAGGCCGATATCATCCTCAGCTCCGAGCCTATGGAGGCTCTGCGCTATCTGCCTTTCCTCGCCCCCGACGGCGTGGTTATCACCAACAGCGACCCCT
>JAFXMW010000100.1 GCA_017530105.1 Bacteroidales bacterium | reverse complement strand
TTTTTTTATGTCCCTATGGCAGTGATACAGTATTGTATTTTCTCACCGCTACGCTTAATTCCCACCAACATCTTCACCGTTCCAATGCCCACCAGTTCGCACCTCATCTGCTGCATGTGGGTGAATGCTGCCTGATTCTTAGAACCGCGCTTTGTCGGTGTAGGCTTGCCATATTTCACGGCATGCCTCAGTATATAGTCGAGCTGCAGCAAGGCCAGCGTCGATGCGTAGGTCTTGGCTGCATGGCGCATGGTCTCCGTGATGGAGAGATATTTGACGTTGATGTAGTCCTTCAACGACCGATTGTAAACACGCTTGGTGGGGTTTGCCTCAGTCCATTTTCTATACACTTGGGATATGATATCTTCCCTTGTTTTTAGATCCTCCTTGGCACATCACCCACAAATAGCAGCCGGACACTCTCCCAAAGCCCCGTCAGCCCCTCGGCCGCCGGGGCTTTTTTCTTGCATATTGTTGCATATTCTTGCATATTCTTGCATTTTATTGCATATTCTTGCACCCCACACTCCGGGTGCAGGAAAGTGTGTACCTTTGCAGCCGGAAACTATTAATATTATCGAAAAAAAAAAGAATCATGAAGAAATTTATCACCAACAACATCGCCTGGATCGTCATCCTCATCCTCCTCATCGCCGCCGCCGCACTCGTCATCGCACGTCGCAACCGCCGCGCCATCCTCCGCCACAAATGCACCGGAGCCACCTTCACCCAGGAAGAAAAAGACAAAATCATGCAAGTCTGCAACGTCCAGAACGCCAACACCAGCCCCAACAACGACTAACACCACCGCCCCATGTCCGAGCTGGAAAAGAAACAACGGCTCCTCAGCCAAGCAAACCGAGTATTAACCAATTATTTCTCAGGAGAAATGAATAAATTACAATCATCCATCACCGACCGCATGCAGTTCACCATCGAGAACGGCAGCACCTCCGAAAAAATCGCCGTGGCCGTAGCCACCGGCAACATCGACACGGAAGGCTTCGAATTCGACGCAACCGAAGGTTCCGTCACAAAACACAACCACAACAACGCCGGACTCCTCGCCGCAGGCTATGCCGCCGACGTGGTACTGGACGACGGCGTCGTCACCGTCGGCGAAGACCACAACTCCTTCGCCGTCACCATGTCCACCGCCGCAGGCAAAACCATCAACCACTGCAAACGCTACCTGGAGCACAACCCCCGCTGCGTCAAACGCGTCACCATCGCCGCCACCTCCAACTCCGACGGCCGCGAGAACCCCGCAGCCTTCAACGCCTCCATGTTCCTCGCCTCCCTCAACCCCTTCCAGAAAGAGGCCGCCCGCGAAGTCGACATGAGCCAGTACTTCCAGACCAACCAGTTCCAGAGCGGCAAAATCGTCATCGACTACAACTATGGCGACCTCCAGTGGAACGACCTCCTCTACTGGGCCATCGAAGTCGAAACCTCCACCACCCTCAAGGTCACCATCGACTTCTATCCTCCCGAAGACTAACCAAAACTCCTTCACTGACCACCGAAAGCCGGAACCGCACCGCCGGGTCCGGCTTTCTTAACAGATTACAGCCATGAAAAAACAAATCATACCCACCACCAATCCCCTCGGCAACGGCGTGACCCAATGGGACGACCCTAACATGGTAGGACCGCAAGTGCCAGACAATGTGCGCGACCTCTACGAGGAGACCAAGACCGGCGGCGGCTTCAGCTGGAACAACCTCGTCAGCCACCTCGGCGACATCTTCGGCGGCATCGGCAGCATTGTGGGCAACGCCAACAGCTACTCCCGCACAACCGACACCACCAACCGCACCGTCAACGAAACCAACGGTTCCTTCTCCTTCAGCAACGGCACCACACTCACCGTCATCATCCTCGGCGGCATCGCCGTCATCGTCACGCTCATCCTCGTGCTGGGCAAAAAATAGGAAACCATGCAGCGGCCACTCATACAAAGCGTAGGCACCGGTTTCATGGGGCTCTGCCCCGCAGCCGTCCAGATCGACGGCCACGGCAACCCCCTGTTCCTTGTCAACCGCCTCACCTTCCCTGTGGCGGACGAGTTCGCCCAGCGGTTCTACCTCGCCCACGAGCTCGGCCACTGGCTCCTCGCCACCGACAGCGAGGAGGCCGCCGACGCCTTCGCACTGGGAGTCCTGGCCGGAACCGAACGCCGCAGCCTCAAAAAGAGCCTCGCCGCGCTGGACAGGATGCACACCATCCCCTACTCGCGCCTCGAGGCGCTCTACCGCCGCTGCATCACCATCGACAATCAACACAAACATCAACACCTAATTTCCCCAATCATGAAACAGAACCTTAGCAACGACCTCAACCGCAAAATCTTCGTCAACCACGCCGACGGCGACGAAACCACAACCCGTCAGAACATCGACACCGCCAACGTGGCCAACGCTGCCCAGGTGCTGGGCGACATCATCGGCGGCCCCTGCCGCCGCCGCGCAGGCCTGCGCGTCAACGGCATCTTCTTCAGCCTCGAGAGCATCCTTCTCGCCGCCATCCTCATCCTCGCCGTCGTCGCCCTCAAACGCCGCTAACCCATGCTCACCGACAGCTACACCGACACCGTCACCGTCGCCGGGCGCACCGTCACCCTGGCGCAGCTCGACATCGCGTTGCGCTGCGTCACCCTTGCGGTCTGCCTGGCCTCGCTGACGGTGAGCCTCATCCGGCTTTCGAAAACAAACAAATAAAAACCGCTCGCAATGAAAAAGAAACAAACCCTCTTCCTCATAGGCCCCGTTGACCCGAAAGAAATGGCAGATATCGTGCCCTCCCAGGGATCCGACGCCGCCTCCCTGGCCGACGAACTGCTTGTGCGCGCCAACGCCTGGCTCTCCGCCGGGAAAATCAACTTCGCCCAATACGACCTCTTCAAGAAAAGGCTGAAAGAAACCCCCGCCGTGGTCGATGCCAAACTCGACGGCGACGTCATAGTGTGCGCACTGGCCGACGGCACCGAACACCGCATCCTCCCCGACGACGCCAACCTGCCCGAAGTCATCGTCACCGACAGCCGCGACACCTGGACCCTCCTCGGCATCACCTGGAAAAAGAAATACTGGATCGCCACCTTCTCCGCCACGGCGGTACTGATAGCGGTACTGTCCATCGTGGCGGCAAAACACCGTTAAGCCATGAAAAAACAGACACTCTTCGCAACAGGCACCACCCTCCGCGCCGACGGAACCAACCCCATCACCCTCACCCCCGCCGACCTGCCGGTACTGGCGCTGATACCCCAACTCTCCTACAAAGACAGTGGCGATTGCACCTATAATTCCCGCGACGCCTATCGCTGCCGTTACAAATGCCCGGACCTGAGCATTGAAGACCGCAAGAAAATAGGCATCCTGTGCATGAGACTAATGCCCGAAATAGTGGGTTACGACACCAACTACTCCGGATATTTCTGCCTCTACAACGACACCACCTACCAGTTCCTGGCGCGCGACACCGTGGAACTGCTGCAGCAACTCCATCCCATGGTGGCCGGACTGCCCCCCGCAGTCGACGGCGACGAGTACGAAGCCGACAACGGCCTCACCGTCTTCGTCGGGCCCAAGAACTACACCCCCCGCATCGAATACCGCGTACCCTTCGACCGCGCAGCCTGGCAGCAGCGCCACCAAACCACCGCCGAAGTGAAAACCATCGATGCCCGGGCCAACGCCGACCAGGCCGAAGCCGACCGGCTCGCCGCCCTCGCCGACCAGGCCGGGCAGAAAGCACGCCTGCTGAAGGTGGCGCGCATCGCCGCCGTGGCCGCCGTCATCCTCCTCGTTGTCATCCTTCTCGCCGTCATCCTCAAAAAGAAATAACCCATGGAATACAGACAGAAACTCGGCAATGTCGACGCCACCCTCTCCACCACCGACAAACTGCTCAAGGTCGGCAACCCCAAACAATGGATGGGATTGTTTGCTTCGCTGGTAATCATTACAGTATTTCTCATACTACTGATTTTCTTTCTCCGCAAATATGTAGCAAACCAAGCCGGCAACCTATGGGACTTCATCGCCAAGCCCTTCCGCGACCTGAAAATCCGCTACGACATAGCCAACGAAATGGAGCACAAAGGCATCACCGCCAAAGCCACCATCAACGGCACCCAGGCTGAACGTATTGCCGACGAAATATACCAATGTTTCCAGTCTGGCAAAGACGACGAAGAGCGACTCTTCAGCATCATCAGGAACGAAATCAACAATGCCGCCGACTGGGAACTGGTGAAAGCCCGCTTCGGAGTGAGAGACTGTCCTAAGGTCGGGAAAATCATCCGAGTCAAACACCAAGGCACACTCGAACACATTCTCTCCGACAATCTCGACGAGTACCTGTGGTATAACGAAAAATCTACCTTGCGCAAAATCTTCAAGGATAAAGGAATCACTGTAAACATCTGACACCATGGACAAGAAAAAGAAAATACTGATAGCCTTTGGCTCCCTCGCCGCCCTCTACGGCCTTGCCCTCTTCATATTCTGGATTGTTGTCAAGATTAAAGAAAAGAATCAACAAGAAACTAACTCTGCCAAAGGAGGCGAAGCCGAGGAACAAGCATTAGCCTCCGGTAGCAAATGGCCTAACTTCCCCCTCAAATGGGGCAGCGGTACCTCACGCAATCTCAACCAGCAGCAAGTCCAGGGGTATGTCCGCGGAATACAGGCTATCTGCAACAACTGGGTAGGTAGCAATTTGGCAAAGGATGGCATCTGGGGAGACAAGACCGAAGCCGCCATACAACAACTTGCCACCGTCACCTTTGTCGTCTTAAAACCTGGTGAGGAAGAATTCAGGACAACCATCGACACACCCTTCGCCCGCTGCATCGCCCAAGTGCAAAACCCTGTCTCCAAACAATCTAAAAAGCAAATATTCGTCTCCCGATACAACGAGATGGTAGAATGGCACAACAAATATTGTAAAAAATACCAACGCATACAATGAACACGCTCAACAACTTTTTAGACACCTACAGCAATGGCATCCCCGTCACCGTCAAAGTCGACACCCTCAGTGTGGTGACACTCTGCACCGGTGTCCTGGTCACGGCATTGCTCGTACTGCTGGCAAAACGCTTCCTCTCATGAAAACCTCATCCAACGGCATCGCGCTCATCAAGCAACTCGAGGGCTTCTCCTCCACCGCCTACTGGGATGTGGACGGCTACAGCATCGGATACGGACACCATGGTGCCCGCGCCGGTCAGACTGTCACCCGCGACCAGGCCGAGCAGCTGCTGGCCGCCGACCTCGCAGTCTTCGAGCAGGCTGTCAACCAGGCAAACCCTTCGCTGTCTCAGAACCAGTTCGACGCTGCCGTGTCCCTCTGCTACAACATCGGTACCACCCGGTTCAGGAAATCCACCGTCGCCGCACTCATCGCCGCCGACCCATCTCCACGCCCGGAACTGGAGCAACAATGGAAACAATGGCGTCTCGCCGGTGGCCAGGTCAGCCAGTCACTCGTCAGCCGCCGCAACAAAGAGTGGGAACTTTACAAGAAAATCAACGCAGCACCCCTGCTGCTGGGTGTCGCCGCCGTGGCAACCTTGGCAGCAACCAGCCTCATGCTTATCAACTGACAAGCTATTATACAATGAAAAAACAGCCCGAAATACGAGACCCTTTCCTTAGGGTAGGAACCATCCGCAGCTCTATTGCCAAAGCTGCAGGAATACCCTCTGCGGATATCTATATTAGCCGGAATTTCAACACCCACATGAAAAACCGGCACAAAACAGAATATCAACAGGTTGGTCTTGACGCCATCACCTATGCCCAGACAATCTGCCGAAATTTCAACCAGATTCGCGAAACTGGTAAAGCGGACGACAAGGTGAAAGTGGCCGTTTTGCTCATTGTACATAAAGAAAGAATGCACGACGTAGCTGTTGTGGAACTCAATTACTCCCACAAATACCACTTTTGGGAAATAAAAACAGCCGAACCCCGAAGGGATTCGTCTGTTAAAAAGTTGGCTCTGAAATGGGAGGGAGCGAAGCACCCCACCAACGGCAACGGATGACCGTCTCAATTAGTCGGCTGCCTGTCCGAGCCATCCCGTTCCAGGCAACTCCTCGCACATTTGACACTGCAAAAATACAAACTTTTTTTGAAATACAAACAAAACAACAAAAATATGGCAAAAAAAATCAAGAAATGGTCCGAGATGCTGGAAGAAATCCAGTCTCGTCGCAGCCGCGTCTACCGCGAAGGCTGCAAATTCGTCTACGACAGCGGCGACCTCCCCGATGGCCTCATCGGTGTCGCTCCTGGCACCGTGCTCGCACTCCAGCGTCCACATGGCATCACCGCTATCCACATGCCCGGCAACGCCGAGGACTGGATTGTCATAGGCGGCGGCAGCGGTGGCGGCGGTGGCGTTTCCATCACCATCGACAGCAGCCTCTCATCCACCAGCACCAACCCCGTGCAGAATAAAGCCGTCAAGGCCGCACTGGATGAAAAGATGCCCGCCAACCAAGCCTTCAAGACCATCAACGGCCAAAATGTGAAAGGCAGCGGCAACATTACTATCGAAGGGGGAGGATCCTCCGTCACAGTCGACAGCAGCCTCTCCTCATCCAGCACCAACCCCGTGCAGAACAAAGCCATCAAGGCCGCACTGGACAGCAAGGTTGACAAAGTCTCCGGCAAAGGACTTTCAACTAACGACTTCACCACCGAACTGAAGAACAAACTCTCAGCCTTGCCGGTAATCTCCATCAGCGGCAACACACTCACCATCGACGGCCAGCAGTTCACCCTCACGCCCGCTGGCG
>JAFXMW010000099.1 GCA_017530105.1 Bacteroidales bacterium | reverse complement strand
GACAGGGAGAAATAGCCAACGACACCATAATCGTCGGTTTGCGGTACCCATCCCATACCGGGATAATAGGTTCCACCAATTTCAATACATTTTTTCCCGCAAAACCAGCAAACCCCGTTGTCACTTACCTTCATGTCGTTAATTTCAAGAGAGGTCGGGTGGAGTGTGACTCCGGGAGAGGGAGAAGGATAGGGGTCGACGGGGAATTGTTTTGTGGTTCCAGTGAGCATGTCCTGAACGGTGAAATAGTGAGGTTCCCCCGTACCGGTGTTGTGGTAGTAGGTCACCACATAGCGAGATTGGTGCTGGCAGACAAGCACCTTGTCGGTAGTGTTGGAGTGTAGCCGGACAATGGTGCTTTTGTATGAAGGTTGTGCCTCGGTTCCAATAGTCCATAGAGTCGTGGCAAGGATGAAAGTTAGAAATTGATTTTTTTTCATTGTTCTATTATTTTTATAGTTATTTATTTTTTTTCTGGTGCTGGGTGCCGAGGCACACAATAGAATCGGTCTTGTTCCGTTATGTTTATTCATAGCGAAAGGTCAGACCTTTCTATGCCTTGGATGGGGGGCAGTGGGAGCGTAGATGAAAGATGTGATTCCATTGCTGTCCATCCTCACTTCAGCCCCGGCACAGCGGTGCAGGAGTCTGTGCGGGGCTTTTTGCTTTATTCATGGATGGTCCTTTCTTCTCATTTGTTACAGTGAATGACAGAATGTCCACCGTGTATGATTAATTACTACCTGTAGGCTGTGCACGTATATATACCTGTTTGTTGATTGTATGATATAGTCACGTAATAACCTTCATCTATCTTTTTTTGAGCCCATGTATTAGCATCTTTCTGGTCTTTTGTAGTGTATTCAACTACTTCCTTTGATTCAATTCCATTGAATGTTATGTTTTCATTCACCATGCTCACAGTATAACCTTGATGAGCAAAGTCAAAGATGGTAGACATTAAGATGTTCCATTCTTCTTTATTGTCAATTGTGCAACGATAGACTGTGCCATTCACCGTGTAACGGATAATGCGTGAAGCAGTTTTTTCAATACAACTGTTTTTAGGAGCGGTGAAAGATTCTTTCTGACAACTGGTGGTTGTCATTAAAAGCGTGGATAGCAAACATGCTGGGATAATGTACTTCTTCATTGGAAAAATATTATTTATTATTGGACGTGTGTTAATCGATTTGTTTCAGAATCCATTATTGCTGCTACTTGTTCTGAGTTTTCAATATGGAAAAGGCTAATGGATGCTTCTTTTGTGTTCATCACAAAAAAGTCATAGTCGTTAGAGTGTGTTTTTGTAACCCTAATATGATAATCATCTTTCGAAACGAAAGAGTAATGTACCATGTTTTCATGATTGATTGCATTCTGTTTGACAATGTCAGGTAATTCTTTTGGAATGAATTCTTCGCAGAGGCATACCCATGCGGAGTCGGTGGTGGCGTGAATCAAAGTCACATCGACAAAGGTGGAGTCGTTGATGCGGTAATCCTTTACATATGAGACTTCGATGCCCGGCATGTCGGCAAATTTCCGATATACAGGGCTGCATTCCTCGATGGGGACTGTCCGCGGACATAGCTTGATGACAATCCCCCCGCAGGCAATGGCCAGCACGGCAATGAGTGTGATTGTCCATCCTGTTTTTTTGTGGTTCATATTTCATTCAATATATTATCGATAGTTTGTATCGTTTCCACCCGTGCAACATGGTTGAAGGGCGAGATGCCCGACTGCGTGATGACCAGACCGTCGCCCATCTGCCCGTGTGTCACGAAAGGGAACAACAGCAGCATGGCGACGACAATGGTGGCCATCTGTGGTATGTAGTTGTTAAGTATCATGGTTTCTTTCCACTGATGGGCTCTGATTGTTGCAAGGAGGCTATAGGCGGCGACGAGAATGAAGATGCCCTCGAGCAGGTGGGCGGCAATGACTTGCAAGCAAGTGGTGTATTCTACCATGGTAAAGGCCCAGTAGACGGCAGCGAAGAGACAGCAGACGGTCAGCAACCAGTGGGCGACGACTTTCCAGCGGTGGTGACGTAAGATGTGGAAGAACTCGGGTTTGACACGGCGGAGTCGGACAGGGTTGTTGGCAAGGGAGTCCGAAACCTCCTGGCAGAGCCCGTCCCATAGGGTCTGGAGCTCGAGCATGGCATCGTCGGCCTCGCGCTCTGTGGTGGCGGTTGGTGTGTCGGGTTGTGGCGCACCATGTGGGTGATTCTTGTTCATTCTTCTTGGTCTTTGAGTTTCTTTAATTGTATGCGTATCCGGTACAGTTTCTGTTTCACGGCAGCGGTGGAGGTTCCTAAGATTTGTGCAATCTGGCTAAGGGGAAGTTTGTCGAGGTAGAGATAGAGGATTTTGCGGTCATCGTCATTGTCGAGGCGGTCGATGAGGTCGTAGAGTTGTTGGTAGCGGTCGTCGGAGGCTTTGTCGGCAATGTTTTCGAGCAGGGTTTGGTCCACCTCGATAAACTGCGGCATTCGGTTGCGCTTTCGAAAATAGCGAACGGCGGTGTTGACAGCCACGCGGGTAACCCAGGTGTTGGGTTGGCTCTCGCCCCGGAAGGTGGGCCAGCTTTTCCACAGGGTATAGGCTATTTCCTGGTATAGGTCTTGGAAGTCGTTACGGTTGGAATGGGCAAAGTACAGGCATACTCTCACCAGTGTGCCTTCGCATTGCTGGAGCATTTCGATAAATTCAGCTTGTTGTTGTTTCTGTTGGCTCATGAACTAAACCGAGGGTGGCTGCTGATTCCGAAAGGGGAGGTAGTACAATTTTGTATTTGTTTTTTGTATTAGTAGCAAAAAGGGTGGAAAAGTAACACGAGAGGGATTTGTTTTAAGATTTTTTAAGAATACAAAGATGGGTATGGGTGGATTTCGAAAGCAAAAAGCATGAAAGAGATGTAGGGGAGCGTGTTTTCTGGTTCAGTTGTTAGAGATGGTGGTGAGGGCTCGGATGTTGGCGATGGCCTGCTGGATGCTGCCGATATGGTCGCACACAAGGGTGAGCCGGTCAGGGGTTTCGCGCAGGTGTATTTCCTGTGGATGCTGTTGGGCGTAGCGTATCATTTGCATAAAATTGGCCGACTGGTAGAAGGGATTGTCCTGGTTGGACGCAAAGTGGCACACCATCCGGTTTTGTTTGAGGATGAGTTTCTCGATACCGAACTCTTTTGCCATCCTGCGGAGGGTGATGGTCTGCACCAGTTCCTCGGTAGGACGCGGCAGGGGTCCGAAGCGGTCGGTCAGTCTCTGGCGGTATTGCTCCAGTTCCTCCTCGGTAGTGAGGTCGTTGAGCTCCTTGTATAGCAGCAGTCGTTCGCTGACACTGGTAACGTAGCTGTCGGGCAGCAACACTTCGAGGTCGGTTTCAATGACACATTCTTTCACATATTCGCGATTCTCCTCGGCTTCTTGTTGGAAAAGGTCTCGGAATTCGGTCTCTTTAAGTTCGTCGAGTGCCTCGTTGAGGATTTTGTGGTACATGTCGTAGCCGATGTCGCTGATGAAACCACTCTGTTCTGCACCAAGGATATTGCCGGCACCCCGAATGTCAAGATCGCGCATGGCAATGTTGAGACCACTGCCTATCCCGCTGAATTCCTCGATGGCTTTCAGGCGCTTTTGTGCTTCATCGGTGAGACTACTGTAGGATGGAATGAGCATGTAGCAGAATGCTTTCTTGTTGCTGCGTCCCACACGGCCGCGCATCTGGTGCAAATCGCTGAGTCCGAAGTTCTGGGCATTGTTGATAATCATGGTGTTGGCATTGGGTATGTCCAACCCGTTTTCGACGATTGCGGTGGAGACGAGCACATCCAGGTCGCCGCTTAGGAACAGCATCATGGTCTGCTCCACCTGCTTGCCGTCCATCTGTCCATGGGCCATGCCCACCCGTGCATCGGGCACAAGGCGGTTCACCAGCCCGGCCATTTCTGGCAGGTTCTCCACCCGGTTGCTGACAAAGAAAGTCTGTCCTCCGCGCGACATCTCAAAGCGCACGGCGTCGCGTATGGTCTCTTCGCTGAAGGAGCATATTTCGGTCTGGATGGGCTGACGGTTAGGGGGTGCGGTGCGGATGACGCTCAGGTCGCGGGCACCCATCAAGGAGAACTGCAGGGTGCGCGGTATGGGTGTGGCGGTGAGGGTGAGGCAGTCCACATTCACTTTCATCTGTCTCAGCTTTTCCTTGGCACTGACTCCGAACTTTTGCTCTTCGTCTATTATCAGCAGACCGAGGTCTTTGAACTTTAGGTTCTTATTAGTGATGGCGTGGGTGCCGATTAGGATGTCAATCTTACCCTCTTCCACCCGTTTGTAGATGTCTGTCTTCTCGCGTGTGGTGCGGAAGCGGTTGAGATAGTCCACGTTGACGGGAAGCCCCTGCAACCGTTCGCGGAAAGTGTTGTAATGCTGGAAGGCGAGTATGGTGTTGGGAACCAATACGGCCACCTGCTTCGAGTCGCAGCAGGCCTTGAAGGCGGCGCGGATGGCCACCTCGGTCTTCCCGAAGCCCACGTCACCGCAAACAAGCCGGTCCATAGGCGCGGGGTCTTCCATGTCGTGTTTCACCTCGCGTGTGGCCTTCAGTTGGTCGGGGGTGTCCTCGTAAAAGAACGAGGCCTCAAGTTGCTGCTGCAGATAGTTGTCCGGGCTATAGGCAAAACCCCTCGAGGCTTTGCGCTTGGCATAAAGGGCGATAAGGTCTTTGGCTATGTCCTTTACCTGTTTCTTGGTTTTCTGCTTGAGTACCTGCCATGTGTTGCTGCCCAGACGGTTGAGGGTGGGTGTAGTGCCCTCCTTGCCCACATAGCGGCTGATTTTATGCAGGCCGTGGATGCTGATGTAAAGGGTGTCGTTGTTCTTGTACATCAGTCGGATGACCTCTTGGGTATGGCCGTTGGTGGTGATTTTCTCCAGTCCGCTGAAACGCCCCACGCCGTAGTCGATATGGGTCACATAGTCGCCTGGTTTCAACTCGAAAAGTTCCTTCAGAGTGAGGGCTTGGCGGGTGTCGCGCAGGTCGCGGACGGTATATTTATGGTAGCGTTCAAATATCTCGTGGTCGGTAAAGCAGACCAGGTGTTCATCGTCGTCCACGAAGCCGTGGTTGGGCTGGCATTGCAGAAACTCCACATGTTCGGCGGGGCTGTCCACCCTGATGCCTTGCCCGTCGGTCAGGGATATGGGTTCGGTGGAAGAGCCCGTGCTGGCGAATATCTTTTCCAGCCTCCGTTGCTGTTGGTCGTTGGCAACGGTGATGATCATGCGGTAGCCCTTGTCGCGGTATTGGGAAAGGGTGTCGATTAACAGGTCGAACTGTTTGTTGAAAGGCGGTTGGGGTTGGGTGTGGGTCTCGACTGTGGCGGCCTCGGCAAAGTAACCGCTGTTGCCCTGCTCCACCACAATGCACTGCAGCAGTGGCTTGAGGAACTCGTTGGCCGAACAATAATGCTGCTCGTCGCGTCCGCTGTTGGCGAAAAGGGTTTGGATGGTTTCGCTCACAAACATCAGTCCCTGCACCCACACCAGGTCTCTACTGCCGAAATAATGCAACAGGGGTACTTTCTCCTCGATGGTTATCGTGTCGGCGGCACGTCGCGACATGTCGGGCAGCACACTGATTTGGTCAAACTGTTTGATGGAAAGCTGCGTCACCGGGTCGAACGAGCGGAGCGATTCAACCGTGTTGTCGAAAAACTCAATGCGGAAAGGGTGTTCGTTGGCGTAGGAAAAGACATCGATAATGCCGCCACGCACTGCATATTGGCCGGGTTCCACCACAAAATCCACTCGGTCGAAACCATATTCCTGCAGCACATCCACCACAAAGTCCATGTCCACCTGTGTCCCTTTTGTCAGTCGGAGGGTGTTGCGGGTGAGGGTGCGCGACGACACCACCTTCTCGTACAATGCCTCGGGATAGGTCACCACCACCAGACTCCTGCAGGCGTTCAGTTGTTTCACAACCTCGCTGCGCTGAAGTATATTGGCGTTGTCGGTCCCGAACAGGTCTCCGCCGTCGTCTTCCACAACGGGAGGCCGGTCGGGTGACGACTCGTTTTTTTTGCGTGCTTTGCGATAGGAGGAGGGGAATAGCAATGCCCGTTTCTGATCCATGTCTGCCTCGGCCTCGTCGAGCATCACCTCAATGTCGTTGAGCAGGTAGTAAGCCTCCTCACGGTTGCCTGCAATAAGCAGCTGGCTGCGGTCGGGGTGCTGCAAAGCCATCACCGCGGACACAATGGCCGACACCGAGCCCGTCATGCCGCCCACACGGATGCGGCTCTTGCCCTCCGCCAGCAGCCCGTTTAGCTGGGCAACTAACTGTGATTGAGTATATATATCGGTCAGCAACATATAGTAAAAACGGATGCAAAGATACTATTTTTCTTCGAATACGACAACTTTTCGACCCTTTGCAGCACAATATTTCTGCCTTCGTGGCGTTACTGTGGGCATGGAAAGAATAACAATACTATGGGCCGATGACGAAATCGACCTCCTCAAACCCCACATCCTTTTCCTCAAGGAACGCGGCTACGAAGTCATTCCGGTAATGAGTGGCAGCGAAGCTCTTGACGAATTGGAAGAACACCCCAACGGCATCTCTATCGTTTTTCTCGATGAGAACATGCCCGGCTTGAGCGGTCTCGACACCCTCAGCCAGATAAAAACCCTCTATCCGCACATTCCCGTTATCATGATTACAAAAAGCGAAGAGGAACACATCATGGACGAGGCCCTTGGCGGAAAAATCAGCGACTACCTTATCAAACCCGTCAACCCCAACCAGATTCTTCTCGCCATCAAAAAACACACCGAGGCCCGCCGTCTGCAAAGCGAGCGCTCAACCATGACCTACCAACAGCAATTCCGCTCCATAGGCATGGAACTGTCGGGCCGTCTAAACCACGAGGACTGGGTGCAGCTTTACCGCAAGTTGGTCTATTGGGACTTGGAACTGAGCAGCACCGACGACGACAACATCCACGAGATTTTCTCCTCGCAAAAAGCCGAGGCCAACCAACTCTTCTGCCGCTTCTACGAGCAGAACTACATCGACTGGCTTGTCAGCACCTCCACTACCACCGAAAAACCCCTCCTCTCCACCACTGTGCTGCGCGAGAAACTCTTCCCCCTCCTCAAAGAGAACCGCCCCACTTTCCTCATCGTCATCGACAACTTCCGCTACGACCAGTGGAAATACCTCCAGCCCGCCATCGAGCAATACCTCCGCACCGAGGAGGACGGCATCTACTACAGCATCATCCCCACCACCACCCAGTTCGCACGCAACGCCATGTTCGGCGGTCTGATGCCGGCGGAAATTGAACGCAAATATCCCCAGTATTGGGTCAATGAAGACCAGGAGGGCTTCAAGAACCAGTACGAAAACGAACTCCTCGACGAAAACCTGCGCCGCCACGGCCTCAACATTCGCCATTCCTACAACAAGGTGCTCAACGCCCAATATGGCCGCAAGCTGGTCGACGGCATCCCCAACCTGTTGCAGAACAAATTGAATGTCATCATCTACAACTTTGTCGACATGCTCTCCCACGCCCGCACCGACTCCAACATAGTGCGTGAACTTGCCGCCGACGAAAAGGCCTACCGCTCGGTGACCCTCAGCTGGTTCGAGCACTCCCCATTGATGGAGGTCTTCAAGGCTTTGAGCGGGCGCGACGTGAACATTGTCATCACCACCGACCATGGCTCGGTGCGGATCGACCGTCCCGTGCGCGTCAAGGGCGATGCCAGCGTCAGCGTCAACCTCCGCTACAAACAAGGCCGTCTGCTCGACTACAATCCCAAGGAGGTTTTCGAAGTCAAAGACCCCGCCAAGCTCTTCCTTCCGCGCCGCCACATCACTTCGCCCTATATCTTCTGCCACAACAACGACTTCTTTGCCTACCCCAACAACTACAACCAGTACGTGCAGTACTACATGAACACCTTCCAGCACGGAGGCATTTCGATGGAGGAGATACTGGTGCCCTTCATCACCCTGTCGCCCAAATCTTGAACAGGCGGAATCAGCGCGAAAATGCCCCCAAAACGGGAGCACGACAACTAACTGAAGGCAAGCCTGTTGTATATTACATATATATCAGTTATCCTTCATATATATATCACATATATATTCAAACGATATATAACGGAAGGAAAACCTGCCAATAACGAAAAAATAAAAAGCGGAGCCAGACCAAAGCATGAAGCAGTCCGGCTCCGCTTTTCATACAGATGGCGGAGAGGCCGGTGGGGAAGGAGTATGTGTTATAGACCTTTCATGGTAAGGGAGATGCGGCGGCGGCGAAGGTCTACCTCCAGCACCTTGACACGGACATGCTGGTGCAGGTGTACCACCTCCGAGGGGTCGTTGACCCGCCGGTTGGCCAGCTGGCTGATGTGTACAAGTCCGTCTTGATGCACCCCGATGTCGACAAAGGCTCCGAAGGCGGTGATGTTGGTGACGATGCCGGGCAGTTCCATGCCCTCTTTCACGTCCTCGATGCGGGTGACGTTTTTGTCGAATTCAAACACTTCGAAACGGGCGCGCGGGTCGAGGCCGGGTTTGTCGAGCTCTTTCATGATGTCTTGCAGGGTGGGCAGACCGCAGTCGGCCGAGACGTATCGGTTGATGTCTATTTTGTCGCGCAGACTTTTGTCGGTCATGAGTTGCTGCACGGTGGAACCGGCGTCGGCGGCCATGCGTTCCACCAACGTGTAGCGCTCGGGGTGGACGGCACTGCGGTCGAGAGGATTGTCGCTTTCGCGCACACGCAGGAACCCGGCGCATTGCTCGAAGGCTTTGTCGCCGAGGCGCTCCACTTTCTTCAGTTCCTGTCGCGAATGGAAGGCTCCTTGGCGGTTGCGGTAGTCCACTATCTTGTCGGCCAGTGAGGGGCCGATGCCGCTGACGTAGCTCAGCAGTTCGCTGCTGGCGGTGTTGAGTTCCACACCCACGCTGTTGACGCAGCTCACCACCACATCGTTGAGGCTCTCTTGCAGAAGGGTTTGGTTGACATCGTGTTGGTATTGCCCCACGCCGATGCTTTTGGGGTCGATTTTAACCAGTTCGCTGAGGGGGTCCATCAGGCGGCGGCCTATGCTGACGGCACCGCGCACGGTGACGTCGTAGTCGGGGAACTCGCGGCGGGCGACCTCCGAGGCGCTATAGACCGAGGCTCCGTTTTCGCTCACCATGACGGCAATCACCTTGCCTTTGAAGTGGCAGCGTTTGACGACCTCTTCGGTTTCGCGTCCGGCAGTGCCGTTGCCAATGGCTATGGCCTCGATGTGGAAGGCTTCGACCAGGGCTTCGAGTTTGGCTATGGCGGCGCGCTCTTCACGCACTGACGTGAAGGGGTAGATGGTTTCGTTGTGCAGCAGCTGCCCCTGCGCATCGAGGCATACGGTTTTGCACCCCGTGCGGAAACCGGGGTCGATGGCCAGGATACGTTTCTGTCCAAGGGGCGAGGCAAGGAGCAGTTGGCGCAGGTTTTCGGCAAAGACACGGATGGCCTCTTTGTCGGCTTTCTCTTTGAGAAGGTTGTAGAACTCGGTCTCGATGGAGGGCTGGAGGAGGCGTTTGTAGCCGTCGCGGACGGCTTGGCGTACCTGTTCCGACGACTCGTAGCGGCCACTTACAAACTGCCGTTCGAGAGTTTCATAGGCTTGGTCGTCGCTGTCGGGCAGCACATGGACGCGCAACATTCCTTCCTCTTCGCCACGGAAGAGGGCAAGGATGCGGTGCGAGGGTGCCCGCATGGCGTTTTCTTTCCAGTCGAACCACGACTCGTATTTGCCGGCTTCTTCCTCCTTGTTTTTCACCACTTTGGAGGAGAGCATGGCGGTGCGACGGAAAAGGCCGCGCACACGGCTGCGGGCTTGGGCGTTTTCGCTGACACGCTCGGCGATGATGTCGCGGGCGCCGGCCAGGGCTTCGTCGACGGAGTGGACTCCTTTGTCGGGGTTGATGTAGCGCGAGGCCATCTGCTCGATGTTGCAGGAGTATTGTTTCTGCAGTTCGTTGGCGAGGGGTTCAAGCCCCCGCTCGATTGCTGTGGTGGCACGGGTGCGGCGTTTGGGTTTGTAGGGCAGGTAGAGGTCTTCGAGTTCGGTGAGATTGGTGGCGGCAAGTATCTGTTTCTCCAGTTCGGGGGTCATCTTGCCTTGTTCATTGATGGAGGCCAAAATGGTTTCGCGGCGTTTGTCCAGCTCTTTGAAGCGGATGAGGAGGTCGCGGATGGCTGTGATTTGAACTTCGTTGAGACTGCCGGTGGCCTCTTTCCGGTAGCGGGCTATGAAAGGGACGGTGGCTCCTTGTTCGAGGAGCTGGATGGTTTTCTCCACTTGACTGGGGCCGAGATTAAGTTGCTCGGCAATGGCTGTGGCGTAATTCATAGTGGCAAGATATTGAATAATTGCGTGATTGTTATGTAGTTCTTGTTTTTTGTGTATTTGCTTTCGTCAATGCAAAAATAATGTTTTTTTTGCAACTGAAAACTGTTTTTTGTGTGCCGCTATCAAATAAAACATCTTTTTTCACGTTATGTGACAAAAAAATCGTATTTTTGCATCGCGAAAAGTATTAAGACTTATGAAGAAGATTATATTGATAGCAGTCCTGCTTATTGCCTCTTTCGCTGTTAATGCACAGCGTGTTAGCTCTCGTGCCAAAGCAGTGCGTATGCTTGCGTACGCCCGTCCCGAATATCAGGTGAAAGACGTAAAAGTGTATGCCGACACGATGACGGTGTTCTCTTTGGCCGACTATCCCATCTATCCTTTGGGCAAGTGGAGCACCGTGGAGCAGTTTATTACCAACAACCAGTTGTTGTGGTACCGCGAAAGTGGATACAAATCATTTTACGATACTATGACTGTGGCGGTCAACACGCTCAAACGTCTCGACGGCACGAACATTAATGTCTATCGCAGTATTTGGACGGACAAATTGGAAATGGTTGCCGCTAAGATTACCGATACGGCTGTTGTTCTTGACAACGGCATCCGGGTGGGCATGTCGAAAGAGGATGTCTTTAAAACTGTTTTCAAGAGCTACCCCAAGTCCTATACGGCCGACATCAATGTGCTGAAGGTTATTGCCGGAGCCGCCGAGGTGGGCGAAATCTACACCTTCAAGGGCAACAAACTCCGCCACATCCAAATCATCAGCAAATACAAATACTATTGATTTCGTTTCAATAGTCTAACCTTTCAATACCTTTCCCCGTTGCGTAAAATAGGGCTTTTCTTCGGTTCGTTCAACCCCGTCCATATCGGGCATCTCATTATTGGCAATGCAATGCTTGCCCATTGCGATTTGGACGAGGTGTGGTATGTTGTCTCTCCCCAGAATCCCCTTAAGGAGCGCAAAAGCCTCCTTGCCGACCAGCAAAGGCTGGAGATGGTGCGCCTGGCCGTACACGACAACTACCGTATGCGTGCCTGCGACGTGGAGTTTCACCTGCCGATACCTTCCTACACAGTCCTCACCCTTGCCCATCTGGGCGACAAGTACCGCGACAAACAGTTCTGTCTTATCATGGGATCCGACAACCTCGAAACCTTTGAGCGTTGGCGCAATTGGGAATTTATCCTTGAGCATTACCAGATTTATGTCTATCCCCGTCCGGGACACACCGACTGCAAACTTGCCAGTCATCCCAATGTCACAATGGTGGATGTGCCTCAAATTGACATTTCGTCCACATATATACGGGAACAGATACGCCAAGGACATGATGTCCGCTACCTACTTCCCGAACCAGTGTACCAATACCTCACAGAAATGCACTTTTACGAGAAATAATAGTCTTGAAAAGCAAATAATAAAGACCCAAAGCGAAACAATCATCTTTGGGTCTTTACTTTTATTGTGAGTGGTGCAATTTGTCCTCTCTTGTGCAGACGGCCAGGGCATTTTAGTAATTGGAACAACCCCTTGCCGGGCAATCCGCTAATAGGATTATTTTATTATATTCACTAATCCTTCTTTATGCGTGGACGCCCTTTCTTCTTGGGTTCGGATACAGGACTGATTGCCTCGGACGAGACGGTCTTGCGTGGACGGCCCACGCGTTTGGGATTCTCGGCCTCTTTCTGAGCAGCCTTCTCTTTTGCGGCGGCTTCTTCTGCATCCATGCGGGCCAGTTCCTCGGGAGGGATTTCGGCATTGGCGAAGATTTCGCTGTCAATATCCATCAACTCCTCGTCGGTGGGTTCGTATTCATCGTCCGAGTCGGTGTCCTGACGGTCGTCATCATCCGAATAGCTGTCATATTGCTCTTCGTCGTCGGCATCATCGCTGAAGGCCTCCTGCAGCTCTGCACCAAGGGCACCCAAAGAGCCATGCTCTGTGCTGCGTTTCTTGCCGTTTTCCATGGTGTCGTCATAGGTGCCGTGGCGCACCTCGCGTTCAGCATGGGTGGGGTCCTCTTCTTCCTTGGCCAGGGCTTCTTGAATGGGAGCGAATTGTGTCTCGGCCTTTTCTACCTCTTCGTCAAAGTAGTCCTTCTCCGAATCGTCGTCGGTGTAGGAAGTGTCGATTTTCACATCGAATTTTACCATATAGACGGTATCCTCCGTTTCCATCGGCACAACAAATATTGTTTCCCCATTGGGCTTCTCGAATCGTTGTATGTGGTCTTTATATCCCTCGGGATACCGCTCCATAAACAATTCTTTGAGTTGCTCGGATAGGTTTTTGTAGCTGACTATCAGGTTTTTCTTTCGAGTTCTGTGAGTATTCATAGTGAATTATTTTTTTGCAAGTATAACAACTTTATTTTAATCAAACACTTTTTTATGAGAAAAAGTTATCAACAACATTTTTTTCCGACCGAAAACAATAAAAACGCGGGTCGTGTGTTATCGTTTTAATATGTGCCAAAGACTGCTTTTTCTCTTGCGATTGTATGTGACATTGCTCCTCCTGTTTGTCACCCAGAAAGTGCTTTTCATGGCCTTCAATTACCCCTATGCCGCAGGCACTTCGGTGGGCGACTGGCTTTCGGTTCTGTGGCACGGACTTCGACTCGATTCGGTCGCTGCCTGCTATCTGCTTGCCGTTCCCGTCCTTGTAGTGTTGCTCACCTTTTTTTTCTGCAAACTCCCTGTGCGACGGGTGCTTGTTTGGTATTACGCTCTTGTTGCTCCCCTCATGGCTTTGGCTTTTGCCGCTGATATGGTGCTCTATCGTTATTGGGGGGCGAAAATGGATGCCGCAGACCTTATCTATGCCGCCAATCCAAAAGATGTCCTTGCCAATATCTCCCTCCCTGCCATTATCTTGGGGGGAGCATTGCTGGCTCTGCTGGTATGGCACTATTTTAGACGGTTGCGCCATGCCACTCCCGAACGGTTCGGTCCTGTCCGTCCCGCATGGGTACTTGTCATGCCACTGGTGATTGCCCTTCAATTTGTAGGCATACGGGGAGGCTTGGGCGACTCTACGGCTAATGTCAGCTACGCCTATTTCTCTTCCACACCCTTCCTCAATCATTCCGCCATCAACCCCCTCTTCAACATCTCCCATTCTCTTTTTAAGACCGAAGACCTTGCCTCCCAGTTCCAGTTCTTCGACTCCGACAACCTCTCGAGGCTCACAGCCGACACCTATCCCCACAGCGACGCGGTGACCGATACCCTGCTCACCACCGACCGCCCCGACATCCTCCTACTGATATGGGAGGGCGCTGGGAGCGAAATGGTTCTTAACGACAGCGTCGGCCCCAACCTCACCCGATGGTCCCACCGAGGGGTGTTCTTCTCCAACTGCTATGCCAACAGTTTCCGCACCGACCGGGGTCTTGTCTCCATTGTAAACGGGTGGCCCTCGCTTCCCACCACCTCGCTGATGAAAAAGGCCGACATGGGCCGTCGACTCCCCTCCATGGTGCAATCCTTGCGTCAAGCCGGCTATTCCACTGCCTTCTATTATGGTGGCGACATAGACTTCACTAACATGCGGGGACACCTCTCCGAGTCCGGATTTGCTCAGGTCGAAGGGCAGGAGTTCTTCTCCTCCGCCCAGGTGCGTGCTAATTGGGGCGTGGCCGATGAGGAACTCTTCCGGCTCATTCCCTCCCCGCAACACCATCCCTACCTCACTGCCATGCTCACTCTCAGCAGCCACGAACCGTGGGATGTCCCCATCCGTCGGCTGCACGACCCGCGCCGCAACGCCTTTGCCTATACCGATGCCTGTTTGGGCAACCTGCTCGACAGTCTCAGCCATACCCCCTTGTGGGATAATCTTTTGGTGATTATTGTGGCCGATCACGGCGTACCCGTCGACGGGCTGCCCTCAAGCGAGAAACACCTTTCCACCCGCATTCCCCTGCTTTTGGTCGGGGGTGCGGTGAAGGAACCACGTCAGTTCGACGTGCTCATGAACCAGTCCGACCTTGCCGCCACCCTCCTTGCACAGCTGGGAATGGATGTCTCCTCTTTCACCTTCAGCCGCAACGTCCTCTCCCCCGACTATAGTTGTCCCTTTGCACTCAACGCCTACAAAAACGGGCTGTATTATGTGGACACCACCGGGGTGACATCCTTCGACTGCCTTTCTCTTTCCGAACAGGATGCCGCATATCCTTCCGATTCCACCCGATTGCAGCAAACCAAGGCCCTGCTTCAACAGTTATACAAGACCTCGGGCGAATTGAGGTGACTGTTGCCGCGTAATCCGTCCTGTCGCCAGTCAATTCAAACTGCTTTGATGCTTGTTTTACACTTTAAAAGTGTAAAACAAGTGTAATACAAGTGGGGAAAAAGTGTAAAACAATCGAAGGTAGGCCTTACATCGGAGCAACGTTTCCGTGGGTTGGGTCGAAAGCGAAATGGGTCACCAGATGGATGATTGACTGCATGAAAGGGGTGAGACGTGTTGGCGAGCCTTTTCCGTTCACATTTGAGTAGGTGATGCAAAGTTGCTTTTTGGCACGCGACAGGGCCACATAGAATCGGCGTGCGTCTTCGCGGAGGTGGTACTGGTCGTTGCGTTCCATGTTTTTTGAAAAAGGATAAGCCCCCTCGGTGGCGTTGAACACTATCACGCTGTCGAATTCCAGACCTTTGGCCTTGTGGGCTGTGGCTATGAAGAAACGTTCGTTGGAGCGTTGCAACATGCTGGTGCTGTCGCACAGGTCGCTCTCGCGTACGGTGTTGATTTCGGTCAGGTAGCAGTCCAGTTGTTCGCGGAAGGTTGGAGCCAATGAGGCATCCACTACGTCTATGGCAAGGAAATCCACAATGTGTTGCCACTTGTCGACAGGTTCGATGTAGCCTTTTCCCAGCAGGTGGCTGTAGAGGTATTGAAGTTCGTCGACCAAAGCGGGGAGACCGTCGGAGGGTTGAGGGGTGTCGGATTTGGGGGAGTAGAGCCGGAGGGTGCTGTGGAGGTAAAGGTCGCGGTAAACCTCGCGGAACCGGAATGCAAGGCTGTTCATCTGCGGCAGGGAGAGTATTTGTCGCTGCGTTGGGATGTAGGTGTCGGCTTTGTGCCTTATGTAGGTGAGGAGTGAGAAGGTGGCTTTTACATCGTCTATGGCATTGTGCGAGTTGGTGCCTTCGAGGTGCAGGGTTTCGAGCAGTTTTTCGAGTTTGTAGACCCTTAGTCGGGGCTCTACCAGACGGGCCAGTTTCAGGGTGTCGAAACGCTGACGGTTGGGGAGAGGGGTGCCGAGGTCGCGGCTGACGTTGTGGAAGAGGATGCCCCAGTCGAATTCTACATTGTGGCCTATCAGGGTGTGGCCGTCGCAATAGCGAAGGAAGAGCGACAGCGCCTCGGCGCGACTGTGGCGTTCGCTGTTGAGGTAGACGGAGAGCATGGGATTGTCGTGGCCGCCGACAATGGGTGGGATTTCTTTCCGGGTTTCTATAATGATGTTGAAATCGGAACCCTCCACATAGCGGCCTTTGTGTACCTTGATGGCGGCGATTTGGATAATGTCGTCGTTGAAGATGTCGAGGCCGGTGGTTTCGGTGTCGAAGAGCACTATTTCTTCATTGTCGAGCACGCGGGTGAAGTGCTGTAGGTAGGAGTCGGAGTCGTAAAGAAGCAGGTCGGTGGGCGAGAGGGCGCAGGAGCGGAGTTGCCGCATCAGGTTTCGTGCTGCGGGGTACTGGGGGATGACGTGCAGATGGTAGAGCAGGCGTGCCCAGGCTATGAAGCAGGTTTCGTTGGATACGATGTTGAGGTGGGAGAAAAGCAGTTGGAGCGCCGGGGTGCTGAAGAGGTCGCGACCGGAGATTTTAAAGTGAGGGATTGTCCCGAATTCAAGGCTCAGGCGGTCGGCATTGGCATTGGTTGGGACAATGACGGCTACACGTCCGTCGGGGTCCAGTTCGGCATAGCGGCAGGCAAGGTTTACGGCCAGGCGGTATTCGTCGCGTACCGACTTGCTGCAGAGGGTGCAGGGGGTGCCGTCGTGCGGGCAGCGCATGGCGTCCTTGCTGTAGAGGTGGCTGAGGTCGTGATAGCAGGCGCGGAAGAGACAGCGGTCTTTAGGCTGGGCGGAGGAGGTGTCGTCGGTGGTGGGCAGTAGGTTGGGGTCGATGCCTAATTGCTGTGTGGCGTAGGTGTTGAAGAGGTTGAGCAGGTAGCGGGGTGAGCGGTGGTTCTGCCCCAGGTGATGCAGGTTGGGGGTGCATTGGGTTTTGAGCTCTTCGAGAGCGTCGAGTTTGGCTCCCACAAAGGAGAAGATGGCTTGCTGTTCGTCGCCGAGGTACAGGATGGTGGCGCCTGGGGCGGCAAAGAGGTCGAGGATGGCCAGTTGGAGGAAGTTGAGGTCTTGCACTTCGTCGACTTGTATCCATTTGTAGCGATGTCGGTCGGGGTCGCCGAGTGCATGGAGGTAAGCCTTTTCCAGCAGGTCTTCGAAATCGAGGAGGTTGTCGGTTTCTTTGTATTCGGCATAGAGTTTTGCCACTTCGGCTTTGCGCTGCCATTGTGGGTCGTCGAGGTGGGCGAGGAGGTCGGCATGGACAATGAGTTTGTCGGGTATCCCTGCGGCTTGCTGGCTTAGGGCGTGCTGCAGGTTGACGATGTCGGCGGAGTAGTGAGAGTTGTCGCGTGTGGTGTCGAGACGGGCCAGGTGAGTGATGATGCTTTCGGAGTCGATGTCGTCAATCACTGCACTGTTTTGGGGTATCTTTTTCTGGTCGAAAAGGTAGTTGGAGCAGAAACGATGGACGTTGCCGACAAAGAGGTCGGATGGGACCGGGTTGTGGGTGTGGAGACTGATGCGCTCGCGCATGGCGCGGCTGGCGCGGTTGGTGAAGGTGAGGCATAGCATGTCGTTGTACTCCACCCCATGGGAATGGGCATGGATGACCCGTTGGGCAAGGATGAAGGTTTTGCCGCATCCTGGTGGGGCGAGTACCAAATGTCTTCCGCTATCGATGTCGATGACGGCTTGCTGGTCGGGGTCGGGAGTGGCTTGCATGGTGGAATGAGTAAAAGACAGAAACTAAAAACTAAAAGGTTTGTTGCTGTTGTCCCTTTTAGTTTTTAGTTTCTGTTTTATGTTAAGAACGATTATTCTACGGTGACGCTTTTGGCGAGGTTGCGGGGTTGGTCGACGTTGCGGCCTTTGGCAATGGCGACGTAGTAGGAGAGGAGTTGGAGAGGGATGACGGCGAGGATGGGGACGAAACAGTCGCGGGTGTCGGGGATGACAAAGCTGTAGTCGCTCATGTTCTTGACAACAGTGTCGCCTTCGGTAACCACAGAGATGATTTTACCTTTGCGGGATTTGATTTCCTGTATGTTGCTGACAATTTTCTCGTACATGCCGTGCTTGGGAGCGATGACGACGACGGGCATTTCCTCGTCGATAAGGGCAATGGGACCGTGTTTCATCTCCGCAGCGGGGTAGCCTTCGGCATGGATGTAGGAGATTTCTTTGAGTTTGAGTGCGCCTTCGAGTGCCACGGGGTAGTTGTAGCCGCGGCCGAGGTAGATGAAGTTTTTGCAGTAGGTGAACATCTGGGCGAATTGGTCGATGTTTTTGTTGTGCTCAAGGGTCCACTGCATCTTGTCGGGAATCTGCTGAAGTTCGTCAACGAGCAGATGGTACATGTTTTCGGGGAGGGTCTTCTTTTCCTTGGCGATGGCCAGACCGAGGAGGCAGAGGGTGATAACTTGTCCGGTGAAGGCTTTGGTGGAGGCTACGCCGATTTCAGGGCCTACGTGGAGGTAGGTGCCGCTGTCGGTGGCGCGGGGGATGGAGGAGCCGATGACGTTGCAGATGCCGTAGAGGAAGGCTCCGTGTTCTTTGGCAAGTTGGATGGCGGCAAGAGTGTCGGCAGTTTCGCCCGATTGTGAGACGGCAATGACGATGTCGTCGGGTTTGATAACGGGGTTGCGGTAGCGGAATTCGGAGGCGTATTCCACTTCGACGGGTATCTGGCAGGCTTCTTCGATAAAGTATTTTCCGATGAGTGCAGAGTGCCACGAGGTGCCGCAGGCGCAAATGATGATGCGCTGGCAGTTGATGAATTTGTCGCGGTGGTCGATGATGCCGCTAAGAAGAACGTCTTTGTCGGTAGTGTTGAGACGACCTCGGATGCATGTTCGCAGGGCATCAGGCTGTTCCCAGATTTCTTTGAGCATGAAATGGGGATAGCCGCCTTTTTCCAGTTGGTCGAGGTTCATTTGCAGAGTGACAAGCTGGGGTGTCTGCTTGACGTTGCTGAGGTTGGCAATGTCGAGACGACCTGTGCGGTCCATGATGGCTATCTCTTCGTCGTTGAGATAGATGACCTTGTTGGTGTATTCGATGATGGGGGTTGCGTCGGAGCCGACATAGAACTCGGGACGGCCGGAGGTCTGGTTTTTGCCTACTCCGATGATGAGGGGGCTGCCTTTGCGGGCGCAGACTAATTGGTCGGGATGGCTTTTCTCGAGAATGGCAATGGCATAGGCTCCCACTACGTTCTTCAGTGCCAGTTGCGCAGCGGTGTAGAGGTCGCATTTGTGGGAAATCATCATGTATTCCACCAGTTGGACAAGCACCTCGGTGTCGGTCTCGCTGCAGAATGTCATGCCGTTGTTCTCAAGTTCGGTGCGGAGCGATTTGTAGTTTTCGATGATGCCGTTGTGGACGAGCGAAAGGTTTTTGGATTGGGAGAAATGCGGGTGGGCATTGGTGGCGTTAGGTTCGCCGTGGGTCGCCCAGCGGGTGTGGGCGATGCCGATGGTGCCGCTAATGTCTTTATCCTCGACGCTTTTTTCGAGTGCAGAGACCTTGCCTTTGGCTTTGAAGACGTTTAGTTCACCTTTGGTGTTGATGAGGGAAATTCCGGCACTGTCGTAGCCGCGATATTCAAGACGATGGAGGCCTTTTATCAAGATGGGGTAGGCTTCCTGATCCCCGATGTATCCTACTATTCCACACATAGTCTGTTGTTTTATAACTGTTTATACTGATTTATAACTCTGTGTTAAAAATACAAAAATACAATTTTTTTTTGAGTTATGTATTTTTTTAGATGTTGTAGTGAAAAGTTATGTCATTGGGTGTGGGCTTGGTGGAAGGGGGTGTCGTCGGGGTGGTTGTGTAGATGTACCCACCACGGGTCGGTGTTGACGAGGGTTATTGTGCAGTCAGTTTTATTGCCAGCAATGCTGTGTGCAACGGCTTCGACGGCGCGGCGTGAGGCGCGTCGCATCATGTTGGTGTAGATGATGAGCACGGTGTAGCGTGTGGTTGGTTGCAGAGTGGGGTAGATGGTTTGAAAATGGCTAAGCCTAAGATGCCCGAAGGGGACAGGGACTGAGGCATAGGGAGGGAACTGGTTGAAGCGTCCGTCGTGGTTCCAATCAATCTTGAGGCTGCCGGGTTTGGTGGCATAGCATTGCACGAGCCAGGAGACGAGGGAGTCACCATCGAAGCAGAGCACTTGAACGGGCTGGTAGAGGTCGTGAAAGACCTCGGCAGCGGTGTCGAGACTTAGCACAGCGTTGGTTTGGTCGACGGTGCTTATGATTTGTTTGCAGTCGAATTTCTGACGGCTTTCATTGAGAAACGAGATACAGTCACTCTCGTTGAATTGGGTGAGTTCCTTGTAGCCGACCATCATGCCAACGAGGGAATTGCAGCCTGTAAGGAACAGGGTTGCCAGGAAGAGGGGGATGAGGTATGTTTTCCTTAGCATGGATTAAGCAAAAGTGAAGTTCTCTTTGCCTGCACCAAGTTCGAAATGCAGTTTGGCGATGCCAAGGTCGAGGCCGGCAAAGGGTGCGGGCTTGGCAGTGGCTTTTACGGTGTTGTTGGACAGGAGGGTGAAATGGAAGTTCTGTCGGTTCATGGCTGTGGGTGCCAGCATGGCACACTCCACTCCGCGGCGGAACCATTCGGGCGTGCCTTGGATGTCGGCAAAGGTCTCGATGGGCTTGCTGGAGTGCTGTTTGCCTTGGTTCAGACCGTGGCCGATGGCAATAACGGAAACGTACATCTCGTCACGCTCCACTCGCACATTGTGATTTTTGGAGAAAGTTCCTCCTACCCAGCAGGTGTTCAACCCCAGTGTCTGAGCCAAGAGGACAAGGCGTTCGCCCTCGTATCCAAGGTTCTCCTGCAGTAGGGGGGATTGGTGGCCCACCATGGCAATGTAGTTCGTCGCCCCGCTGAAACGTAAGAACTTTGCGAGGATGCCCGACAGGGCTTTGGTGTCGCTTTGCACGAGCTGCATGTGCAGGTTCTTGGCGGCGTTGCTTTGGACGATTTGCTGACGGAGGGCTTTGGCTTGCTCCTCGGAAAGAGGCTGGCTGCTGTACTGTCGCACAGAGTGCCGTGCAATGATGGCTTCTTGTATGGTCATAGGTACATGATATTTAGAAAGAGGGTAATACAAAATAGTATTACCCTCTTTTGTTATGCTGACATATGTGTCTGCAAAGTGTGATGATTAAATAGTGTGGACGGCTTCGATGAGACCCTTGCCGATTTCAATGGCTTCCTCATTCTGGGGGATGAGTTTCCAGTGACGCTGGGGCAGGGAGTGCTCAAGACCTTCGTGGATATACTGTTTGTCCACGATGGGTTTCAGTTTCAGGAAGCCACCGAGGACAACCATGTTGAACACCTTGCTGATGCCGAGTTCCTGAGCTTTGGCGGTAGCGGCAATCTTGTAGATGTTGATGTCCTTGCGGGTGGGTTCGTGGGTGATGCCGTTGGGGTCGTAGATGAGCAGACCACCGGGCTTGACACTGTTCTCGAACTTGTCGAGAGACTGCTGGTTGAGAATGATGGCAGTGTCGAAGGTGTTGATGATGGGCGAGCTGATGCGCTCGTCGCTGATGATGACGGAGACGTTGGCGGTGCCGCCACGCATCTCAGGGCCGTAGCTGGGCATCCAGCTGACCTCTTTATCTTGCATTACTCCGGAATAGGCAAGAATCTTACCCATTGAGAGGACTCCTTGTCCACCGAATCCGGCGATGATGATTTCTTCTGTCATTGTTGTTGATTGTTTTGATGTCGGACTTGTCAGACTTGTCGGACGTTGTTTTTATTATTGCATTACTGTTAAGGGGTGGTCAACAGCCAGACGGTTCACGTCGACGTTCTCGACCAGTTTGCCGTCAACCTTGATGTCGCCAACGGGGTAGTTGGGCATCATGTTGTCTTCCATCCACTTGTTGGCCTGTACGGGGGTCATCTTCCAGCCGCTGTTGCAGTTGGACAGAATCTCGACGAAGCTGAGGCCTTTTTTCAGTTTCTGGTTCTCGAAAGCCTTGCGGATAGCGGCTTTGGCTTTGCGCACGGCGGCGGGGTTCTGCACGCTCTGGCGGGTCACATAGTAGGTGCCGGGCAGGGTGGAGATGAGCTCGGTGATGCGCAGGGGATAGCCGTTGAGGTCAACGCGGCGGCCGTAAGGAGTGGTGGCGCTCTTCATGCCGATGAGGGTGGTGGGAGCCATCTGGCCACCGGTCATGCCGTAAATACCGTTGTTGACGAAAATCATGGTGATGTTCTCACCACGGTTGCAGGCGTGGATGGTCTCGGCGGTGCCGATAGCGGCCAGGTCGCCATCGCCCTGATAGGTGAACACGAAGGTGTCGGGGTTCAGACGCTTCACAGCGGTGGCCAGTGCGGGGGCACGGCCGTGGGCAGCCTCCTGGAAGTCCACGTCGAAATAGTTGTAAGCCAAAACGGAGCATCCGACGGGCGACACGCCGACGGTCTTGTCCTGAATACCCATCTCGTCGATAACCTCGGCAATGAGACGGTGGGTGGTGCCGTGACCGCAACCCGGGCAGTAGTGCATCACTGCATCGGTGAGAACTTTGGTCTTGGTGTAAACCTCGGTGTAACCTTGGTTCAGCAGCTCTTGTTTGCGAGCCTCTATATCTGTATTTGCCATATTGATTTCTTATTTAATAATTTTGTTTTCAAGTGCTTCAAGAACCTCTGTCGGGGTGGGGATGATACCGCCGAAACGGCCGAAGTGTTCGGTCTTCACGCCGCAGGCGGTGGCAAGCTTCACGTCCTCGATCATCTGGCCGGCGCTCATCTCGACGCAGAGGATACCCTTTACGTGCTTGGCAACCTCGGCCAGTTGTTTGGTCGGGAAGGGGAAGAGGGTGATGAGGCGGAACAGACCCACCTTGATGCCTTTTTCGCGAGCCATCTGCATGGCCTTCATGGCGATACGGCTGCTCGAGCCATAAGCCACGATAATATAATCGGCGTCCTCGCAGTTCAGCATCTCGTAGCGCACCTCTTTCTCCTTCATCTCGGCATACTTGGCCTGCAGCTTGTGGTTGAACACCTCTTGGCGGGCAGAGTCGAGCTCGAGCGAAGTGATGATATTGTGGGGACGGTTGGCGGGTTTGCCCCAGGTGCCCCACGGAGCGTTCTTGCGGCGTTCTTCCTCGGTCCAGCGGGGAACGTAGTCGCGGGTGTAGAGTTTCTCCATGCACTGTCCGATAGCACCATCGGAGAGGATGAGGACGGGGTTGCGATATTTGAAGGCGATGTCCCAGGCGTCGAAGACGAAGTCGTACATCTCCTGTACACTGGCGGGAGCGAGGGTGTAGAGCTGGTAGTCGCCGTGTCCGCCGCCCTTGACGCTCTGGAAGTAGTCGCTCTGCGAGGGCTGGATGGTACCCAGACCGGGGCCGCCGCGCATGACGTTGACAACCAGGCAGGGGATTTCAGCACCGGCGAGGTAGGTGAGACCTTCCTGCATCAGCGAGATTCCGGGGGAGGAAGAGGAGGTGGCCACCTTCTTACCTGTGGCAGCACCGCCGTACACCATATTGATGGAAGCTACTTCCGATTCGGCCTGCAGGACAACCATGCCGGTCTCTTCCCAGGGTTTTTCGGCCATCAGCGTTTCCATAACTTCCGATTGCGGGGTGATAGGATAGCCAAAATAGCCGTCCGTACCACTGGCAATCATAGCACGGGCAATAGCCTCATTGCCCTTCATCAGTTTCAGTTCTTTTGCCATGTTTATTTCTCTTTTTTCTTGT
>JAFXMW010000098.1 GCA_017530105.1 Bacteroidales bacterium | reverse complement strand
CCCAAATCGGTCATTAGGGTTTATGGCAGATTAGTATTTGTTTCGAGCAGATTGGCCGCATCGCTGGCGAAGACGTAGCGGGCTACGGCGAGACAGGGATGTGGACAAGATGCCGAAAGAAATGCTGATATGGCATAAACAGACCTAAAAAAACGAGAAAGGATATAAAAGTCGGTCTAATGACCGATTTGGGTTTAACCAAAACACAACATGTCAAAGAACTCTCCCAGAAACTAGGGATGGAAATGAGCAAAACAGACAACAGCCAGTTCTACGCATCATCCCTCCTTTCCGGCTGCAAAAATACAAAAACAAATTCATGTCCAAACACCAAACCGCCCCAACCGGCGCATACCCACCCCGACCCGATACAACCCCCTCATCCTCAACCCCACTTTTTTTCAAGAAAACCATCCCAAATCCTCACCAAACAGAAAAAAATTCGTATCTTTGCACCCAAAATAAAACAGAAAGGAAACAGCAAAAAACACAATTCTTTTTGATGTATTAAAAGGATTAATTACATGATACATACAAGATGGAACTGATTAACAATGTAAGTAAGACTCTGCGCGACGATTTGTTACAGCAGATAACGGCAGGAAGCCAACTGTCGATTGCTGCATCATGCTTTTCCATCTATGCCTTTCAAGAACTCAAAGATGCTCTAAAAGAAATAAAAGAACTACGGTTCATTTTCACTTCACCCACATTCACTACAGAGAAGACCCCTAAACACCAGCGGGAATTTTATATCCCACGCCTGGGACGTGAACGCACACTATTTGGTTCGGAGTTTGAGGTGAAACTGCGAAACGAACTTACGCAGAAAGCCATTGCCCACGAGTGCGCCGAGTGGATACGTCAAAAGGTCTGTTTCAAGTCCAACAGCACCAACGAGCAGATGATGGGGTTTATCACTCTTGACGATACCAGCTATTCTCCCTTGGATGGCTTCACAACCGTCGACCTTGGCTGTGAGAAAGGCAACACTGCATATACAATGATACAAAAGGCCGATGCACCATTCTCAAAAGCCTATATCGACCTGTTCAACCAGCTATGGAACGACTCGGCACGTATGCAGGTGGTGACGGAAGAGGTAATCGACAATATCAGCAACGTCTATAAGGAGAATGCTCCAGAGTTCCTTTACTTTGTGGCTCTATACAACATCTTCAACGAGTTTCTGGAAGACATCAGTGAGGATGAACTGCCCAATGAGGCAACAGGCTTCAAGAACTCTATTATCTGGAACAAACTCTATAACTTCCAGCGTGATGCCGCCTTGGCCATCATCAATAAACTGGAAAAGTTCAACGGTTGCATCCTTGCCGATAGCGTAGGTTTGGGCAAAACCTTCACCGCATTGTCTGTCATCAAGTACTACGAGAGTCGAAACCGTTCCGTTCTTGTTCTCTGTCCCAAGAAGCTCTACGAAAACTGGAATACCTATCGGCAGCTCTATACGAACAACCCGTTGGTAAAAGACCGCTTAAACTATAAGATTCTGTATCACACAGACCTCTCTCGCGACCACGGGCGTAGTAATGATATTGACTTGGACCGAATCAACTGGGGCAATTTTGACCTTGTAGTGATTGATGAGAGCCACAACTTCCGCAATGGTGGAAAGACTTCTACCGACGAGTACGGTGAGAACCCTAAGGAGAACCGCTACCTACGTCTGATGAACAAGGTAATCCGTTCAGGCGTGAAGACAAAAGTATTGATGCTTTCTGCCACTCCTGTCAACAACCGTTTCAACGACCTCAAGAACCAGCTCCAGTTGGCTTACGAAGGAGAGGCAAAAGCGTTTGACAAGCTACTGCCCACCAACAGGGGCATTGACGACATCTTCCGTCAGGCACAAGGTGCCTATAACATCTGGGCAGACTTACCACCACAAGAAAGGACTACGGAACGTTTGTTGCGAATGCTCGACTTCGATTTCTTCAAACTACTTGATGCAGTGACCATCGCCCGTAGCCGTAAGCACATCCAGCAGTATTACGATACCACAGACATTGGCACATTCCCCGAGCGCCTAAAACCCATCTCACGCAATCCGCATCTGACCGACCTCGACACAGCCATCAACTACAACGAGATATTCGAGCAATTGCAGATGCTCCGTTTGGCTATTTATACCCCTTCGGCTTTTATTCTGGCGACCCAGCAATGGAAATACAAAGAAGAGGAAGGCTCGTCAGGACATCGGCTGAGCATTGAAGAACGTGAACGGGGTATTCAACGGCTGATGAATATGCAGTTGCTGAAACGGCTGGAATCGTCTGTCAACTCCTTCCGCCTTACTCTGGGTCGTATCCGTGACTATATGCAGGAAACACTCGATGCCATTGCCCGCTTTGAGAAAGGCGAAAGGCGTGTGTCGGTGGATGACTACGAAAGTGCCGATGTGGATGAGGACGAACAGGACTTCACCATCGGCAAAAAGAAAAACCGTATTCTCTTGGAGGATATGGATTACATCTCATGGCGGGATGAAATCGAGAGTGACCTTGAAATCATCCAGTTGCTGCTGTATATGCTCAAAAGCATCACGCCTGAGCACGACAGCAAACTGCAGCAGCTCATCAGCGACTTGAAAGACAAGTTTGCCCACCCCATTAATGGCAACAACAAAAAGGTGCTGGTGTTTACGGCTTTCTCCGACACAGCAGAATATCTGTATAACAATTTGGCTGACGCCATCAAGTCCAAGTATGGTTTGAATGTGGCACTTGTCACCGGCGATGTGGAAGCAAGGAGTACCCTTAAGTTGAAAGAGAAACTCGACTTCAACAAAGTGTTGACCCTGTTTTCTCCTGTCTCGAAAGAACGTGCAGCCATTTATCCAAATCTGAATGAAGAGATAGATGTGCTCATTGCTACCGACTGCATCAGTGAAGGCCAGAACCTGCAGGACTGCGACTATCTGCTCAACTACGACATACACTGGAATCCCGTCCGCATTATCCAGCGTTTCGGACGTATCGACCGTATCGGGTCTAAGAATGCGCAGATACAGTTGGTCAATTACTGGCCGGATATGACGCTCGACGAGTATATCAACCTGAAAGGCCGAGTGGAGGCACGCATGAAAGTAACGGTAATGACCTCCACAGGCGACGACAATCTTCTGTCACCTGAAGAAAAAGACGATTTAGAGTACCGGCGCATCCAGCTGAAACGCTTGCAGGAAGATGTGGTTGACCTCGAGGAGATGAACAGTGGGGTAAGCATCATGGACTTGGGACTTAACGAATTCCGGCTGGACTTACTAGAGTATATGAACAGCAATCACGATGTGGAACATACCCCCTTCGGACTGCATGCCGTTGTTTCAGCCACAGAGCAGACTCCTCCAGGAACAATCTTTGTGCTAAAAAACAGAACGGCAGGTATAAACATTGACCACAAGAACCAGCTGCACCCCTTCTATATGGTCTATATCTCCGACACAGGGGATGTGGTCATAGACCATTTGCACCCCAAAGACATGCTCGACAGGATGCGTCTGCTCTGCAAACCCTTGCACGCACCCGATGTGAAACTCTGTAGTCAATTCAATAAAGAAACCCGCGATGGCCTGCGCATGGACAAGTATTCCGACTTGCTCAGCAAAGCCATCAACTCCATCATTTCCGTGAAGGAATCGTCCGATATGGACAGCTTCCTAGACGGAGTGCAGGGAGAGCTGTTCGATAAGAAGATTTCTGGCCTCGACGACTTCGAACTAATTTGTTTCTTAGTTATTAGACATTAGACTTTAGATTTTAGACTTTAGACATTAGACTTTAGACATTAGACTTTAGACATTAGACTTTAAGAAAATGAAATCGAGTAATTATAAAGAATTGAAGGTTTGGCAGAAGGCAATGGATTTGACTGTTGAGGTTTATAAACTAGTCAAACTTTTGCCAAAGGAGGAAACCTATGCCTTGTCTGACCAGATGCGCCGAGCGGTTGTGTCGATTCCTTCTAATATTGCCGAAGGCCAAGGCCGCAATTCTGATAAGGAGTTCATTCAGTTCTTATCTATTGCCCGAGGCTCTTTATGGGAATTAGAAACACAAATTGAAATATGTCTCCGCATAGGCTATATTGACCAGAGTCTGGCAACTAATATCTATAACCTAATAGAAGAAATCAGCAAAATGCTCAATGCCCTTTCTAACTCATTAAAGCCCCAAAACCAATGTCTAAAGCCTAACAACTAACGACTATCATGTACAACTTGCCACCATCTACTGTCATCAGCCAGCCGCTCTACAAGAAAACGGTCTTCGAAAAGTTCAACCTGAAAACGGTTGAGCGCGACCGTTTCGATGCGGACATCAGCCGTATGGTGTTGGTGGCCCGTGTGTCTCCCTCCACCGTCCCGGCATTGTCCGAAGGCAAAGAGGTGAAAGGCTTCTATGTACTACAGGTGGATTTGAAGCATAGGGAGTATGACACAAAGAACATCCTGTTGCTGCAAAAGTTGATTCCACAGAATATCGTTTTTGCACTGATTTACGATGGTCAGACGCAGTTCTGTATCTTTCACACCCAGCTGCAACAGTCGGCATGGATGCCGACAGATGAGGCCATTATCCCACTCCAGGGTTTGAATCTTGATGATGTCTGGAACAACATTGTGGCAAGTATAGGAGACCTTGATGCCACATCGGAAGAAACCATCGAACAGCAGATAATCAACCGTGAAAAGAAAGAGAGACTGCTCCGACAGATAGAAGCCCTCGAAAAGAAATGCCGGTTGGAGAAACAAACGCACAAAAAATATGAATTGCACCGAGAACTCATAAATCTGAAACAAATATTAAGCATGTTTGAACATGCTTAATCTACAAATCAAAACAAACAACTGATATTGAAAATGTTGATGATATATTTTTTATTATATGGAGAAATCTGCAAGGTAAATGAACAGAAAAAACTAAAGTCTAACGCCTAACAACTAAAGTCTAAAAATGGAAAAATTGAATATGCAGACCACGAACATCGTGGATGAAAATATAAAACGTATTGGGGAGTTTTTCCCGAATTGTTTGACAGAACGGTTGGATGAGAACGGACGGCCGGAGGTGGCCATCGACTTTGACCAGCTGCGGCAGGAGCTGTCGAAGGACATCGTGGAAGGTCCAGAGGAACGATATCAGTTCACTTGGCCTGACAAGCGCAACGCCATCCGCTTGGCCAATGTCCCCACCACCGACACCCTGCGTCCATGTCGTGAGGAGAGCGTGGACTTCGACAACACACAGAACCTCTATATCGAGGGCGACAATCTCGAAGTGCTGAAGCTGCTCCGCGAAAACTATCTGGGCAAGGTGAAGATGATCTACATCGACCCGCCCTACAACACAGGCAATGACTTTGTCTATAATGATGACTTTGCACAAACCACAGGCGACTACATCCACAACAGCGGACAGGAGGACGAAGAGGGCAACCGTCTCGTGTCCAACACCGAAAGCAATGGCCGCTTCCATACCGACTGGCTTAATATGATTTACCCCCGGTTGAAAGTGGCCAAGGACTTACTTAGCGAGGATGGGGTGATATTTATCTCGATTGATGACAACGAAATTTGCAATCTAACAAAAATTTTAAACGAAATTTATGGAGAGCATAACTTTGTAGCCGACATTTCATGGCAGAAAACTTATTCCCCAAAGAACAACAACACTGGTGTCTCTGCAGAGGTGGAACATATTGTTGTGTACTCGAAGAATCCGAATTGGACACCCAATAGGCTCAATCGCACCAAGCAAATGGATTCTTTGTATAGCAACCCCGATAATGACAGATGTGATTGGACCAGTGCTGATGCATTTGCACCGGGTGCGGTCACCCACCAAGGTATGGTTTACGCAGTTCAAAACCCATTCAACGGGGAATTAATATATCCCACAAAAGGGAGATGTTGGTGTCGTGAGCAAAGAGTTGTACTTGAGAGTATTAGCAGATGGGCTAAATATAAACTAGTCGACCTTCACGACGAAGAAATGAGAGCTGAAATTTGTGGCATTAATCGAGATGATGTTCGTAAAGAGGTGGCAGGAATAATGTTGGATGAACCTCTTGAATCGGCCAGAAAACATGCTTCTGAATTATACTCAAAAGGGCCATGGCCGTTATTCTATTTTACCAAAGGAGGACAAGGTCGGGTAAGACGTAAAGCTTATTTAGAGGATATGGATGGGAAAATCGTCACTAATCTTTGGCAATATGACGAGGTGGGTCATAACGATGAGGCAAAGAAAGAATTAAAATCACTGTTTGCTGGAAATGCTCCGTTTGACACTCCAAAACCGACACGATTAGTGAAGAGAATAATCGATATTGCAACAAAAAATGATTCGATTGTTCTTGACTTCTTTTCAGGTTCTGCAACAACTGCTCAAGCCACTTTAGAGAGGAATGCAGAAGACTCTGGTCACAGAAGATTCATTTTAGTTCAACTAAACGAAGAATGCAAAGTAGCGAACTATTCAAATCTCTGCGAAATTGGCAAGGATCGCATCCGTCGGGCTGGAAAGAAAATTCTTGAAGAGCAAAAGAAAAAGATAGACGATAGTCGGGAGACATTAGACTTTAGCGGCGACAGCAATCTAGGGTCTAAAGTCTCAGGTCTAAAGCCTGTAGATGTCGGCTTCCGAGTGCTGAAACTCGATAGCTCCAATATGCAGGATGTCTATTACTCACCCGAGGAGTTCAACGAAAAACTACTCTTCGAGGACAATATCAAGCATGACCGTACAGATGAAGACTTGCTTTTCCAAGCCATGATAGAATTAGGTATAGAATTGTCGGCCAAGATAGAGTGTTTAGAATTTAGTCGTGAGACTTTAGACTTTAGCGACGAGACAACTGCTGGAAAAGGACTAACGTCTAACGCCTCAAAACTAAAGCCTAAAATCAAAGTTTGGAATGTTGCCGAAGGCTACCTAATGGCCTGTTTCGACAATGATGTCAACGAGACCGCCATCAAAGCCATCGCCAAGCAGCACCCCTACTACTTCGTCCTCCGAGACGCCAGCCTCGCCACCGACCAAGTAGCCGACAACTTTGAACAAATCTGGGAAGAATACAGTAAAGACACAATCAGAAGAATCATTTAAACAGGTAGTATTAACATGAAGTTTCCGAAGAAAAAAAAAGACATATCTAAATACCATCAATATATAGTATCTCTATTAGACGATGCCGATTGTGCTATATTCATTGATACAAATGTCATCTCACAATTGTACCGCTTAAATGATACGGCTCGCCAAGACTTTTATAGTTGGATGGACCAATGTGGTAGCCGCTTCCACGTTCCAGTTTGGGTTATTCATGAATATTCAAATAAGGTATATCTACAAAAAACAAAGGAATATTTATCTGAACTGGACAAGATAAAAACACATGCAAAAGAGTTCAACAACATAAGTGATTTCGTGAAAGGTTATATTGGAGACACTTTGTTGCAAGGTTCAATATACCAAGGGGAAATAGACAAGCTAAAAGAAGATGTAGATAAAATAAAAGAACTACTGGAGAGAATAAGCAACACTATTAATAAAAATTTAAATCAACACCAACGTAAAGTTCACGAAGAAATAGAACAGAAAATGACTTCAAAGTCTTTGTCATCAGATATCTATTCTCTAATTCAAGACCAAGACGAAGCTTATCGACAAAGATGTGACAATCTAATTCCACCGGGCTATAAAGATGCTTCCAAAGATTCCAATAAGATGGGTGACCTTATTATTTGGAAAGAAATTTTAGAATATTGCAAATCAAATAGTATCAAGAAAGCCGTATTATTATCTCGAGACAGCAAACCTGATATAGTTTATTCTCCAGAGATACAAATAATAGACTCGGGGAGGAATGCAGGAGAATTTGAACGGGTGAAAATTGCCAAAGAAAGTTTGATTTATGAATTTCAAATTAAAACTGGTGGTACAGACTTCTGTATTATCGATTTTAAAACATTTGTACAGCTGTTTGCCTCTAAATATCGTGGATTAGCAATTTCTTTCCAAATAGCAACTGCAGAAGAAGAAACGGCTAATGAGTCTCCAGATTATGATGACTTTGGAGTTACTATGCCTCTTGATAAAATCATAGATATAGATAATGATATAGAACAAGAAAAGCAAGAGACATCTATTACCACAGATTACAAAGAGGATATAGAGTCTCCTCTATATATAGGAACTGCGATACGAGATGGACAATATGACACTACGAATACACATGGCTTTATGGATTCTTATATAGAAAAGTTAAAATCATATGATTGGTATATTCAGAATCCTGCCATTAACAAAATAATGAGACTGCGAGAGATTCATGTAGGCAATACAGATATTAATAGAAGTTCAATTTTTGTATTAGGTAGAAACATTACTCAATGTGCAGAAGGTTCTTCTGGTAGTGCAATCTCCTTCTTAGAAAATTATTCATCATACATCAAAGATTGGGAACCATGGTGCCAAAAAGCATTAATAGATGGTATCCTTTATGAGGTATTTTTTAATAGTAATGCCGAAATCCGACCATTAGGATTTAAGGCAACTTACTTTGAAGAAATAATAAACAATATCAATAAACTAAATGTAGTAAAACCATTCGAATTTATTAATGATCAATTGTCGAGAGTGAAAAACAAACGATTTGTCCCTCAAGTGGGAACAAATAGGACTTATGAATTTGAATTTTTGATAGAATCAGATGGTAGCACCAAATCATTAAAATGCAATGGGGAAAATATTAGTGATACATTCAAAAAAGAGTCAGGCGGTCTTTTCTCAATAAAATCTCAAATAAAAGAAGCATTAATGACTTACTATGCGATACCCCAAAAACAGATTATTGTTACAGGTTTATCTGATAAAATAATCAATGTCAACTACATATACAAACATGTTGAATTACCATTTTAGAGTAAATATGAAGCGAATCCACGAATACGATGACCTGCAACCTGTTTTGGAGCAATTGCTGCAAGATAGAGAATCGGGTGATAATAAAAAAGACTTTAGATTTTAGGCTTTAGTTTTTAGACTTTAGTTTTTAGACTTTAGATATTAGACTTTAGTTTTTAGACTTTAGATTACATACTACCAAAAAAAACTTGCGTTACATATAAGAACTGTTATGGCAAAAGGACTGATGAATTCTGAAGAACATGGAATATCGGCATTGGTGAAGGACGTGCAGACCATCGTCGAAAATGGTATGCGGAAGGCCTACAATGACGTGAATGCAACAACGGTGTTCACCTACTGGAAAGTAGGCAGACGTATCGTTGAGGAAGAGCAGCACGGTGAGACCCGGGCGGAATATGGCAAAGGATTAATAAACCAATTATCAAAAGAGCTGACATTGATTTACCCTAAAGGCTATTCTCCTCGAGACTTGCGTAATTACCGTCAGTTATATTTATGCTTTAATGACTTGGAGATTTGGTACACGCGTGTACCAAATCTGAACTGGTCGCACTATCGAACGCTTCTGTCCGTAACAGATGATGATGCACGCTATTGGTATGTACAGGAAGCCTCTCGTGAGATGTGGAGCGTCCGCACGCTGGCTCGCAATGTCGGCTCTCAGTATTACCATCGTCTGCTACAGTCGCCCAAAAAGGATGCCGTGGTTGCTGAGATGCAACAGTTGACAGCACCGCTGAAAGATGATGCACGCAGTTTTATGAAAGACCCTGTTGTGGCGGAGTTTCTTCAATTGCCTTCAAACAGCGATTATACAGAGACTCAACTGGAACACGCCATCATTGCACATATCAAAGAGTTCCTTCTCGAAATGGGACGCGGGTTCGCTTTTATGGCGGAACAATACCATATATCCACAGATGTTGGCGATTTCTTTGTTGACCTTGTTTTCTACAATGTAATCTTGAAATGCTATGTGCTGATAGACTTGAAAACGAAGAAGATTTCCCATCAGGATGTAGGGCAGTTGGATATGTACGTAAGGATGTTCGATGACTTGAAAAGAACTGAGGGAGACAATCCGACTGTAGGCTTGCTCCTTTGTTCCGCAACCAGCGAAGACATAGCTCGGTACTCTGTCCTTAACAGTAGTAAACAGTTGTTTGCATCGAAATACCTTACTTATCTGCCGACAGAGGATGAGCTGGCTAAAGAGATTGAGCGACAGAAGGAGATTTTTATGCTTCAACAGAAAGGGACTGAAAAATGAAGTTCAAATTCAAGATACAGCAATACCAGACTGAGGCGGTGGAAAGTACGGTGGATGTGTTCGCAGGACAGCCATCGAAGACCAACGCACAATATAGGCGTGACCTGGGAAATCAGAAGGGGAAGCAGGGGGTTTTAGACTTTAGTCGGGAGACATTAGACTTTGGCGGCGACAGCAATCTAGAGTCTAAAGTCTCGGGTCTAACGCCTACTGATACCGGCTATCGCAATGCCGATGTGGAGCTGACGGGACAGCAGCTATTGGACAATATCCATCAGCAACAGGTGGCAGGCGACATCCCTTTGTCGCCAACACTGAGCCAGCCTGTCGGACTAGGTGCATGCTCGCTCGATATAGAGATGGAGACCGGCACCGGCAAGACCTACGTCTATATCAAGACCATGTTTGAATTGAACAAGCGTTATGGCTGGTCGAAATTCATTGTGGTGGTGCCCAGTATCGCCATCCGCGAGGGTGTATATAAGAGTTTCACCATGTTGGAAGAGCATTTCATGGAGCTTTATGGCAAGAAAGCCCGCTATTTCATCTACAGTAGCAACAACCTGACACAGATAGACTCATTCAGCAGCGATGCTAACATCAATGTGATGATTATCAATACGCAGGCTTTTGCCCGGGACTTCAAAGAAGAAGCAAAGAATAAGGTCAGCTTAATTATGTATACTAAACGTGACGACTTTCAAAGCCGCCGCCCCATTGACGTGATTGCCGCCAACCGTCCCATCATCATAATGGACGAGCCTCAGAAGATGGAAGGCGATGCCACTCAAAAGGCTTTGCGCAACTTCAAGCCGTTGTTTGTACTCAACTACTCGGCCACGCACAAGACTTCGCACAACTGCATCTATGCCCTTGATGCCTACGACGCCTACAGACAACGCTTGGTGAAGAAGATACAGGTAAAAGGTATCACCGTGCAGAACCTGCTGGGCAATCAGAGCTATATCTACTTCGACAGCATCATCCTCTCGAAAAACAAAGCTCCCGAGGTGCGGCTGGATATTGAGGTAAAAGGAGCCGCAAGTACACGCCGCCAGACCTGCAAGTTCAGACATAATGATTCACTATACGATGCATCAGGGCTGCCGGCCTACAAGGAATTCGTCATTACTGAGATCAATCCACGAACCAACACCATCCATTTCCAGAACGGTCAATCACTGCACCAAGGCGAGGTGATGGGCGACGTGAGCGAGAAAGCCATCCAACAGATACAGATTCGTGAAACCGTGAAGTCGCACTTTGAGAAAGAACGCGCCCTGTTCAAGCAGGGCATTAAGACCCTCTCGCTGTTCTTCATCGACGAGGTGGCCAACTACAAGAGTTATGACAGCGATGGCAATGAGGTTCAAGGTCCGTTATGGAAGATGTTTGAGGAGGAATACAACCGCTACTTGAATGAGAACCTGACGCTGTTCGAAGACGACTATCAGAAATATCTGCGGCGTTTCCCAGCCACTGATGTACACAACGGCTACTTCTCCATCGACAAGAAAGGCCATTCGGTCAACAGCGAGGTGAAACGAGGCAAAGACACCTCGGACGACATCTCGGCCTACGACTTGATATTGAAAAACAAGGAACGGTTGTTGAGTTTCGATGAGCCGACACGCTTTATCTTCTCCCACTCCGCCCTGCGAGAAGGCTGGGACAACCCGAATGTGTTCCAGATATGCACATTGCGTCATGCCAACAGTGCCACAGCCAAACGGCAAGAGGTGGGGCGAGGCCTGCGTATCTGCGTGGATAAAGAGGGCAACCGAATGGACAAAGAGCGTCTGGGTGATGCCGTGCACGATACAAACAAGTTGACCGTGATAGCCAACGAAAACTACAGCGCATTCGTAGACGCACTACAGAAAGAAACAAAAGAGGCCCTCCGTGAACGTCCGACAAAGGCCACTGTGGACTACTTCAAGGACATTACCCTCAAGGTGGATGGCGGGCTGCACACTATTTCGGAACAGGAAGCTGCCAGCATAGTCAGCTATCTGTTCGACAACGACTACATCGACAAAAAGGGCAACATACAGCAGGGTTACCATACCGACTTGGAGAATGGCACACTTGCCCCCATGAGCAAGAAACTACAGCCTATAGAAGAGCAGGTGCATAAGTTGATACAAAGTATCTTCGACCCCACCGCCTTGATAGATATGGTGGAAGATGCCAATGGCAAGGCCGAAGTGGTGAACGACCACCTGAACGACAATGCCGAGAAGAAGGAGTTCAAAGCCTTATGGAACGAAATAAACCACCGCTATGTCTATACTGTGCATTATGACAGTGAAGAGTTAATTCAAAAGTCCATTGGTGCCATCAACAGAGACCTGAATGTCACTCAGCTGAAATATGTAGTCACCACAGGAATGCAGGGCGATGATGAATTGGATTTCACAGGAGAGCAAAGCACTCGTACAAAAGAGTTGCGAGAAGTATCGACCAGCAACGTGCCTTATGACCTGGTGGGTGACATCGCCAAGGCTGCAACGCTGACCCGCCGGACGGTGGTGCGCATACTGAAAGGGATACAGCTATCGAAACTTTACATGTTTAAGAACAACCCCGAGGAGTTCATCCGCAAAGTGAGCCATATCATCCGCGAACAGAAAGCCACAATGATTGTGGAGCATATCAGCTATAATCGCACAGAGAACCAATACGACTCCGCCATCTTCACCCAAGAGAAGAACCGTCAGACCATTGATAAAGCCTACGAGGCCAAGAAACACATTCTCGACTACGTGTTTGCCGACAGCAAAGGCGAGCTCACCTTTGCCGAAGATTTGGACAAAGCCGAGGAGGTGTGTGTGTATGCCTAATTGCCGAGGTCGTTCCAGATACCGACTCCCGTGGGTAACTACGCCCCCGACTGGGCTATTGCGTTCAACGACAATATGGGCGTGAAGCATGTTTTCTTCATCGCTGAGACCAAAGGCAGCCTAGATTCCATGCAGCTGAAAGGTGCTGAAAAAGCCAAGATAGAGTGTGCCAAGAAACTCTTCAACAACATATCCACCAGCAAGGTACGCTACCATGAGGTCACTAGCTATCAGAACATGTTGGACGAGATTAGAAACATTTTATGATTTGTCACCCTCACAAAAAAATTATTATTTTTATGTGATGAGTGTCAGACAAATGCATTACCACAAATAAGACATTAACCGATTTGGGTATAAAACCACATTCGCTCGTTTGGCGATTGTAATACCTCATTTCTCCCATATTTCTCCCATCGGGGATGGGAGAAATATGGGAGAAATGACGGGGAACGAGCGAAGGTGGGGGTGGATTAGAGTTTGTAGGTTAGGCCGAGGGTTAGATAATAGGGATTCTCGGCACTTTGGCCAATATGGAACGATGTGGTGGTGAGAATGTAGTCGGTGACGAGGCTGGGATTGTTGTCGTATTCGTCAACTTCATATATCTTTTGCTGGTTGAGGGAGGTGTGGGTAAGTGCGAGCGCGAGGAGGTCGAGGTAGGCTTCGAGACTGAAATGACTATCAAAACGGTAGCTAACAATGGGGACAAGCTTTAGTTGCAATTGGTTAAGATTGAAGGGGGTTTTAAATACGATTGGAAAGTTAGAACGGTAGTCATATTGGGTTTGTGTGAAAACTCCCAGTCCATAGGAGTAGGTGGCGGCAAGGTCGGCACTAATGGTGAAGTTGCCGAGTTCAGCGCAGAGGTAGCGCAGGAAGAGTCCGCCGCCAAAGGTGGCGCGGGTATGGTCGGCAAGCTCGGTGTTTATCCATATCTCTTTGTCGCGGTCGAAATAGCCATTGGATGTGGAAGAGATGGAATTGGTGACATGAAGGGTTATGCCTGCCTGAAGGGAGGGATTGAGATTGTAACCCGCCCGGAGAGAGAGAAGGATGGATTTACTGTCGGGCAGGGTTTTGTCGAAACCCTGAGAACGTTTGTACTTAGTCATGTCATATCCAGCTATGCCCGAAAAAAAGAATTGTGCCGAGGCGGGTAGGATGGCAAGGGACAATGTGAGGAACAGAATATATTTTTTCATATTTACTAAATTAAAAAACTAAAAACTAAAAGGATTTGCAAGTGCAAGTTTTAGTTTTTAGTTTTAAATTATTACTTTACAAGTAAACCTATAAAGACTTGATGGTCTTGACGCTGTAGGTGGGATGAAGTTTGAGGGCAGGGACGTAATCCATAATGCCGGCTACTTTCTCTTTGTCGGTGTACTGCCAAAGGGTGTAGCGGGTGGCGGGGAACTGAAGCCCGTTGCTGACAATAAGGACATGATAGGAGGCGTAACGCTCGAGGCTGAAATATTTGAGGTAGGCCTGCTGATTGGCCATGATGAGGGGTTTGACACCATAGGCCTGTTCGAACAATTGGAGAAGCATATCAAGACGTTTAACGTTGATATCAAATGGACTATCGGGTACTACATAAACCACAGGTGGAAGGTCCATGTAGTAACCTTTGACAGCGGCTTGGAAGTTGTCGAACTGTCCTTGTGCGGAGTAGTGGCGGTCGTAGCGGTGAACGCATCCGATAGGCATACCGACCTTGTGGGCCTGGGCGAGGTTGAAGCCGAGACGGGTGTCGGTAATGGCGGCACCGTTGGTGGCCATGATGTAGGCAAATTCAAGGTCGTTGTTTTCTTTGACCGTGGGCCAGTCGATGGTGTTTTGGTCTTGCGAAACGAGGATTCCGAGGGGTGCGGTGGTCTGAGCCGAGGCCACGGAGACAAGAGCCACAAAAAGGGTGAAAGCGGCGACAAAAATCCGTGAACGAGTATTATTTCTATTCATTTCTAAAAGTATTTAAATGTTAAAATGTACTTATTAACAAAATGCAAAGATACACGTTTTTTTTTATATTGATGATTGAAAAATGAAAAATGATGATTATTTTCTGAGGAAAAGGAATTGTGAAATCGTGGCAATCAATTTTCTATCATTTTTTGATAGTCTGATTCACTGATAATTGGAATACCTAATTTCTCGGCTTTCTTTAACTTCTCGGGACCCATATTTTCGCCCGCGAGAAGATAGGTGGTTTTGCCGCTGATGCTGCTTCCTGCTTTGCCGCCATGCTGTTCGATAGAGGCTTTTATCTCGTCGCGCGAGAAATGCTGGAAGACACCGCTGACGACAATGGTCATGCCCTGGAGTTGGTTGCCGACACGGTTGTCGACGGCCTGCATCTGTAGCCCTGCGGCACGGAGCCGCTCGATGATTTGACGGTGGACGGGCTGGTTGAAATAGTCGAAAAGAGCCACAGCGGTTACTTCGCCCACATCCTCCACGTTGGCAAGCTGTTCGACGGTGGCGTTGAGCAGCGAGTCGATGTCGCCGAAATGGCGCGCCAGTTTCTTTGCACCGACTTCACCTACATAGCGGATGCCAAGAGCAAAGAGGACCCGCTCGAAGGGTACCGCGCGCGATTGGTCGAGAGCATGGAGGATATTTTCGGCTCCTTTTTCCTGAATGGAAGAGGACGAGCCTTCGCCAAGGCCAATGAGCTGTTGACGGGTGAGGTCGTAGAGGTCGGCGACATTGCGCACCAGCCCTGCATCGTAGAGCATCCGTAGACGCTCGGAGCCGAGACTGTCGATGTCCATGGCACGGCGGCTCACAAAGTGTTCGAGGTGGCCGAGAATCTGGGGCAGGCAACCGTCCTGGTTGGGACAATAGTGCCCTGCCTCGCCTTCGGCGCGGACAAGGGGTGTGCCACAAACTGGGCAGTGGGTAACATAAGGAATGGGCTGTGCATCGGCGGGACGGCGGTCGAGGTCGACCCCGACTATTTTGGGAATGATTTCACCGCCCTTTTCCACCAGAAGGCTGTCGCCCTCACGGATGTCCATCTTAGCGATGAAATCGGCGTTGTTGAGGGTTGCACGGCGGACAGTGGTGCCGCCGAGCCATACGGGCTGGAGATTGGCGACAGGGGTGATGACACCCGTGCGGCCCACTTGGTAAGAAATATCGATAAGCGGAGTGCTGACACGCTCGGCCTTGAATTTGTAGGCAATAGCCCATCGGGGAGACTTGGCTGTGGTGCCGAGACTGTCCCAGAGTGAGGTTTGGTTGACCTTGATAACCACGCCATCGATGCCAAAGGGGAGATCCCATCGGGCTTGGTCCCAGTGGTCGATGAAAGCCTTGATGTCTTGGATATTTTCACACTCCTGCATGTAAGGTTGGACACGGAAACCCATCTGTCGCGCCGCGGCGAGGCGTGCGGAGTGGGTTGAATAGGCTGGGTCGGAGAGGCAAGGGCTGTCGGGCGGAAGCATGAGGAAGTACATGCAGAACATGAGTTTACGCTTGGCACACTCGGCAGAGTCTTGAAGCTTAAGGGAGCCGCTGGCGGCGTTGCGTGGATTGGCAAAGGGAGGTTCGCCGTCGGTTTCGCGCTGGCGATTCATCTGGTCGAAGGCTTCGAAAGGATAGACCACTTCGCCACGGGCTTCGAAATCGGGAGGGAAAGAGCCCTGTAGGCGGAGCGGGATGGTGGGGATGGTACGGGCGTTGGAGGTGATGTCGTCGCCCACGGAGCCGTTGCCGCGGGTGACAGCTTGAACGAGCTGACCATGGCGGTAAGTGAGGCCGATAGCCACCCCGTCGTATTTGAGTTCGCAGGTGTAAGTGAAAGGAGTTCCGGCGAGGAGTTTACGGGTGCGGGACTCGAAATCCTCGATTTCGGCAATGCTGTAGGTGTTGCCGAGCGAAAGCATGGGGAACCGATGGGTTACCTGACGGAAGTTTTTATTGATATCGCCCCCTACCCGACGAGCCGGAGAGGTGGGCAGGGAGAGCTCGGGGTATTGTTTTTCGAGGTCGACAAGCTCGCGGAGAAGGGCATCGAATTCATAGTCGCTGATAAGGGAAGTGTCGTTGATATAATATTCGTGGTTATAGTGGTCAATGAGCCGTGTGAGTTCTTCCACACGCTTGCGGGCGCTGTCGGGGGCAGGGGTTGAGAAGAGGTCCATGTAATTTTTGTGTTTTTGAGTTAAAGGATGTAATAGAGGGAATTGGGGTTAGAGATTGATTTGTCCGGTGAAATTCAGGGATACCGGGCCGGTTAGGCGGATGGAGCTGGCGGTGTTGGCGGTACGCTGGAACGAAACAGAGAAATCGCCGCCACGGGTTCGGATATTGTGGCATCCCGTGACTATGGCCGAGGCAGTTACCCCAGTGCCGCAAGCCCAGGTTTCGTCTTCAACACCACGTTCATAGGTGCGCACATCGAGGTGGCCGTCGGGCTGAAGCTGGACAAAGTTGACATTTGCCCCTTGGGGACCCAACTGGGGAAGATGACGAATGCGGCGCCCCTCCCCTGCCACATCGAGGGTGTCGAGATTGTTGACAAACTGGACGTAGTGTGGCACGCCGGTGTTGAGCAGCCAGCCGTCGAGACAGGAAGTGATGTTGTCGACATCCTTCATGTGGATTGTGACGAGGCCGCTTTGGGAGGCAGGTGAAAAGCGGATAATCTCGGCTTGATGGGGACCGTCGCCTGCCAGAAAAAGGAATGTGGGCTTGCCGTCGACGGGGTGGCCGAAGCCCAAAGTGTGGGCAAAGGCCACGATGCAGCGCGCCCCGTTGCCGCACATGTCGGCAGGCAGGCCGTCGGAATTAAAGTATTGCATGACGAAGTCATAGCCATCGGCCGGGGCGCCGAGCAGGATAAGGCCGTCGGCTCCCACACCGAAACGGCGGTGACAAATGTGGGCGATTTGGTCGGCGGTGAGACGGATGTCGTCTTGACGGTTGTCGACGAGGACAAAGTCGTTTCCCGCCCCGTTATATTTGCTGAAGGGTATTATCATCGAGGGTTTCTTGATCGTCTTGAACAATATTGGTCACTTCGTCAGAGGCTTTGACAAGTCGCTTGCTGGTGAGCAACACAAGGAAAGAACATATAATAATGGAACAGAAAATGACAGAATAAGTGATGTATTTCATCGTGTCGGCGGCGGGGATGATGGTATAGCCGGCGGCGATATTGACCTGTTCGGGCATGGAGGCGAGGACTGCGGAGACGAGTCCCTTGGGTATCATCATCGAAACGGTAAGGCGATCCTCCTGGGTATTCTTGCGTCCCACAATGGCTATCAAGGCGAAACGTACCACAAAGAGAGCTGCGGCGATAACCAAGCCGTATGCAAGGGCAAGAGTATTGTTGAAAGGAATGCAGATGCCAATGTAGACAAAGAAATAAGTCTTGAGGATAAAGACGAATTCCTTGAAGAAACTCTTCTCATTCTCCTCAAGGCGAGTCATATCGTTAAGACGGAGTTTTTTGAGGAAAGACATCTCGAAATAATCAGGGTTGCCGAGTACAAGTCCGAAAGAAAGCGTAGCGATGGCACCACTATAGCCCAACAATTCGGCAACACCATAGATGACAAAGACGAACGCCGGGGTAAGGAACATGGAGTTTTGGAGCTTGCGAACCCGATCCAAGAAAGAAGACCAGATGATGCCCCCTACAACGCCGATGATGAGGGCCATGAGCACCGAGGCAAAGACTCGGCCAAGGGTAGAGCCGATGTTGACGTCGCCGAGTTTGTATCCCTCGGTGAAGGCAAGGGAGATGACGATACACAACACCCCCGACAAAGCGGACTCGAGGGTGAGGGTGACACGGGTGCGGTCGCTGACACGCATTTGCCGCACAAGAGGGATGACAATGGCCGCGGCGGTGCCTGCCACCATGCCTCCAAGCATGAGACTTGCCTGAAACTCAAGATTGACAAGGAAATAGGCTATCAAAGCCACGGTAGTCATGGAGACAACAAAGGAAAGGAATGTGACCTGCACCATGCCCGTCCAATAGCGGCGTATCATGTCGATACGGAGGTCAATACCACTGTCGAAAAGAATGAAAAGCAGCGTAAGAGAAGACAGGACAGGACCAATCTCCGAAAGGTCGTCGGGAGCAATCCATCCAGCAACCGGGCCTACAAGGATGCCTATCAGCATCAGGAGGAGAACGTCGGGAATACGACGGCGACTGAACCACGCATTGAACAGGTGGGCACAGAAAATCAGGAGTCCGAGAAAGATGAAAGTCATATATCGAGTCTGCTTTTATTATTATTAAACATGAATTATCATGAATTGCCATGAATTTATGAAATCATAAATCCACTTCGGGGAAAAGTATACGGAAGGTTTCGAGCGAGGGGTTGGTTTGCGACATCACTTCGTATTTGTCGCGAGCGGTATAGGGCTTGGACTCCCTTTCAATATGTTCCACCTTGGTGGAACAGTTGAGCAGCGGCCGTTTGGAAAGAGAGCGGAGCGTGGCGAGAAGGGAGACCAGCAACGGCTTGATTTCCGCCGCAGTGTAATCGCTGTTTACTATAATGTTGAAATGATTGTCACTCTCAATACGCAGTTCCTTGTGTCTAAGGCTTTCCGCCGCCTGCGGCTGGCCGGGGGCAATCTGGTCGAGGGCTTTCAGCCAACAGGACTTGAGTTCCTCAAGGGTGATGGGCGGCAAGTCCGGTTCGGGAGGAGCCATTGTGTCGTGCGGGGTCTCGGGCTGGCCGACCTTTACCGAAATGCCCGCCACTCTCCGCGCCTGCCTGGGTGCGGGGGTTGCATCCCGAGGCGCCTCGGCACGGGTGTCGGCGTTGTCCGAAGGCTGTGATGCTTCGGGTTCGGCGGGCGACGGCCGCGACGGGTCGGGCTGACCGTCCTCAATCGGGGCAGCTGAACTTTTTGGGGTATCGGCCGCGACAGGGACGGACTCCGGCTGTGGCTCAGAGTCTCTGCCAGCCGGCTGCTGCTTGGGTCCGTGCTCCGCCCTGGGCGACCTTGCAATCTAAGGGTTCGTCACCGCAGTGGCCAGCTTCATCAAAGCCACCTCGACAAAAAGGCGCTTGTTGCCCGCATCCTTGTAACGGTACTCGTAATCGCTCGAAATGTCCAGCCAGCGGAGCAGCAACGCGAGACCGCAAGCCGCGGCTTGCTGGCCGAAACGGGTGCGAAGGGCTTCGCCCATCTCCATGAGTTTATGCGTGGCGGGGTCGATGGCCACCATCAGGTTGCGCAGATGTTCGCTGAGACCCGTGATGAAATGCTGCCCCTCGAAACCCTTTTCAATCACCTCCTGATACAGCAGGAGCGCGCCGCTGAGGTCGCCGTTGCGGAAGTAGTCTGTCAGACGGAAATAATAGTCGGCATCCAGCAGGTTCAGGTTCTCGTTGCAGAGCTGACGGGTGAGGTTGCCGCGGGTGAAACTCACCAGCTGGTCGAACGTCGAGAGGGCATCGCGCAGCCCCCCTTCGGCCTTGCGGGCGATGATGTGCAGGGCTTCGTCCTCGTAAGCCACACCCTCTTTCTCGGCAATGGCTTTGAGGTGGGAGACAATATCCTCTGTCTGGATACGCTTAAAATCGAACACCTGACAACGCGAAAGAATCGTGGGGAGGATTTTGTGCTTCTCGGTGGTGGCCAAGATGAATTTGGCATAAGCGGGAGGCTCCTCCAAAGTCTTTAGAAACGCGTTGAAGGCCTGAGTCGACAGCATGTGGACCTCGTCGATGATATACACCTTGTAACGCCCCGTCTGGGGAGGGATGTACACCTGCTGGGTCAATTCGCGGATGTCGTCGACAGTGTTGTGCGAAGCGGCGTCCAGCTCGAAGATATTCATCGAGCCGCCCTCGGCGAAACTGCGACAGCTCTCGCACTGGTTGCACGCCTCGGTGTCGGCGGTGAGGTTGGTGCAATTAATCGTCTTGGCGAGGATACGGGCACACGTGGTCTTCCCCACACCGCGGGGACCGCAGAAAAGAAACGCCTGTGCGAGCTGTCCGGAACGGATGGCGTTTTTCAGGGTGGTGGTGATATGCTGCTGCCCCACCACACTGCCGAAATCCGTGGGGCGGTACTTACGCGCTGATACAATGAAATTTTCCATTCTGATAAAGACAATAAAAACGATGCAAAGATACACATTTTTTTTCAAACAACCGAAAAAACGCATACGGCCGCCTGCGGGACACGCCGCAGCGAGCCATACCTTGCAAAGGAATCGGGGACAAAACGAACCTGCAGAAAAGTGAGAGACCGCATTCAAGCGTGTGGAGCCGGAGGGCGCACCACAACACATTTAAAAAAATCCATAACAAATCTTAAAAAAATATTTGTCAATTAAATATTATTTAGTATTTTTGTAAAATGAACTGTAAATACACATGCCTATGAATAGCACTTATAAAACATTCAAGGATAGTATCAAAGAGGTTACGCGGTACTATCTACTATTGGTTGAAGAAACCAAATCGCAGCGGTTGGTGGGGAGCACCAACGAATGGGTGCTGGACAATTTCTATATGATTAGTGAGCAGGAGAAGGTGCTGAAGGTGGATTTGCGCAGCCGGGAGTTCCGCAGTATCGACAACAAACGTGTGCAACAATTGACGGGTCTGCTGCACGGTTACCTTGAACGGTGCCATTTCCAGATTGACAAGGGGCTGCTGTTCCGCTATATGTCGCAGACTCAGACCAAGCAAAGGGACTATCTGACGTACCCCGAGGTGTGCGCGTTACTCCCGTTGGTGAAGGTGCTACTGCTGAAAGAGCTTGCCGACCTGTGCCGCGAGATGGAGGCGAAACATGCCTACCATTATTCGTTGACGGACAAGTCGCTTGCCAACATGGAGAAGCTGAACGAGGCCTCGCACGAGAACCTGTTGGTGATGAATATCTTCAATTCGCTGAAGAAGATGACGAAGCTGCCCATGGCAGAACTAATAGACAGCGTGAGTTTCGCGGAGCGGATGCTGAAGAACGAGGAGGCGGGGATGTACGACCAGATGTACGACAAGACGAAGGATGACTATAGGGCAAAGATTGTGCGGCTGAGCAAGAAACGGAAGGTAAAGGAGTATGACCTGGTGAAGGAGATGGTAGCGAAAGCCGACGAGAAAGGCGAGCATGTGGGCTGGCAGCTGTTCCCGCCCAAACGGTGGAACGCCCGCGCACATTGGTATATCTGGATTGTGGCGGTGATGTCGCTGGTGTTGGCGGTGTTGTTCGCGATGCTGATTGGCGGGGGTTGGAGCTGGACGGCCTTTGTTGTCTCGCTGTTGGCCACGGTGCCCATGAGCCAGGTGGTGATAGACCTTTTCAACCAATTGCTTTACCGTATACATAAGCCTCAGAACACTTTTAAAATTAAATTCAAGGACGGCCTGATTCCGGAGGAGTACGCCACGATGGTGATTATGCCCACCATTCTGAAGAACAAAGCGAAGACCGAGGAACTGCTGGAGCAATTGGAAGTGTATTATCTTTCGAACATCAACCGCGCGAGCGACGGCCAACGGCTGGAGAGGCGCAGGCAGAACCTGTACTACACACTTATCGGCGACGCCGCGGCGGGCCCGACGGAGGAGATGCCTTGGGACGACGAGGTGGTGGAGGCCGGCTTGGCAAAGGTGAAGGAGCTGAACGAGAAATACGGTTCCAACATCTTCAACTTTGTCTACCGCCGCCGTGCCTGGAGCGAGGGAGAGAACTGCTGGCTGGGACACGAGCGCAAACGCGGTGCCATATTGCATTTTAACGACTTGGTGCTGGGCAGGACCAGCGAGGCCAAGAAGGCCAAGCGGTTCCGCTGCGAGACCATCAGCGAGTGGCTGGAGGGTCCCGTGCCCCCCATTCAGTTTGTCATCACTTTGGACACGGACACTGAGTTGGTGCTGTATTCCGCCCAAAAGCTTATCGGGGCCATGGCGCACCCGCTGAACCGTGCCCGACTGTCGGCCGACGGCAGGCGTGTGGACGCGGGCTACGGTATCATGCAGCCCAGGGTGAATGTGGACGTGGAGGTGACGAACAAGAGCCGCTATGCCCAGCTGTTTGCCGGCCTGGGCGGCTTGGACGTTTACACGACGGCTTCGTTTGAGCTGTATCAGGATATTTTTAACGAGGGTTCGTTCTGCGGGAAGGGTATTTACGATGTGAAGGTGTTCCAGCAGGTGTTGAAGGGCACATTCCCCGAGAACTTGATCCTCAGCCACGACCTGATAGAGGGTTGCCACATCCGCTGCGGATTGATCAACGACCTGGAACTTTTCGACGACAACCCGTCGAATTATATCGACGACGCCAAACGCCATCACCGCTGGACCCGCGGTGACTGGCAGATAATAGGCTGGCTGAAGAACCATGTGCGGAACGAGCGTGGCGAGACGGTGAAGAACCAGGTGAACACGATAGGCCGTTGGAAGATTTTCGACAACCTACGGCGTTCGGTGCTGAGTCTGGCGGTGTTGGTGTTGATGCTGGCAGGTTTCGGCATCTACAGTTTCAGCGGCGGCGAAGCGGCCTCGCCGGCATGGTATGTGCTGGTGGCCCTGGTGGCCGTGGCCAGCCCTATAGTGTTCTTTATTTTAGGACAAATCACCAAACTGCCCAATTTCGGCAAAAGGTATCATTATTACGCCACCCTGATGAGGGGTTTCACTGTGATACTGTACCGTTCGCTTGTCCAGTTCGCCCTTCTACCGAAGGAGGCTTGGATGTATACGGATGCTTTGGTGAGGGCTTGCTACCGTATGTGGTTTTCGCATAAGAACCTGCTGAACTGGATTACCAGCGACGAGGCGGCCAAGAGTACGAAGGGTACTTTGGGCGACTATGTTTCGAAATTCTGGTTCAACTATGTCGCGACGGCGGTGATAGTGGCTTTGGCCTTGCTTTCGGGTTCGTCGAACACGATGCTTTGGATTGCAACTGTGTTTTGTGCGGCGACTTGGTGCGGAGCCCCGTTCCTGATGTTCTGGCTGGGGAAGAAGTTCCCCCAGGACAAAAAGAGTCTGACGGAAAAGGAGACCGACGAGGTACGCCAGCTGGCCAAGGACACTTGGCATTTCTTCGACAGCCTGATGACGGACGAGAGCAACTGGCTGATGCCCGACAATTACCAACTGAACCGCGAGGTGAAGACCGACTACAAGACCTCGCCTACCAATATCGGCTATTCACTTATAGCCATCGTGAGTGCAGCGGAGTTGGGCTTTATCAGCCACAAGGATGCTGTCGAACGACTGGGTCACGTGATTGACACTGTGTCGAAACTTGAGAAATGGAACGGTCATTTGTTCAACTGGTACCATGTCAAACGGCTGAACGCGCTGCCCAATTTCTTTGTTTCCACAGCCGACAGCGGCAATTTCGTTGCCTGTCTGTATGCCGTGAAGGGTTACCTGCTGTCATTGGACAAGAACCCGGTCAACGAGGAGCCCGCTGTAGCTTCCAGCATCGCCCAACTCATCAACCGGGTGGTGCGCTTGATTGACCAGACGGATTTCTCGAAGCTTTACAATCCCGACTTGGATGTGTTCAGCATTGGCTACGATTATAGTTCACACTCACTCCTGCCCTACCATTACAACAATTTCGCTTCCGAAGCACGACTCACCAGCTTCATGACTATTTCGCAAGGCGATGCCCCTTACAAACATTGGTTCTGCCTTGACAAGACTTTGGTGCAGTATCGGGGCTACAAGGGTGTTGCATCGTGGTACGGCACACTGTTTGAGTATTTCATGCCTCTCATTTTCCTGCCCACATACAAGCACACACTGATGGACGAAACCTACAGTTTCGCCATCCGTGCCCAAAGGGCTTTCTCCAAACAGGTCAAGACTGCCGACAAGGATATGCCGTGGGGTATTTCCGAAACGGCCTACAACGAACTGGATGACGCTCAGAATTACAAATACCATGCATTCGGTGTGCCTTATTTGAAGTTCCAAAACACCACGCCCGACAGGATTGTGATATCGCCGTACAGCTCGTTGATGACCATCAGTGTCGACGACCGTGCCGTGTATGAAAACCTTCAGAGATTCAAGAACCTTGGGATGTACTCGTTGCCGCACAAGATTGAAGGCAACACCGGCAGTTTCGGACTGTTCGAAAGCTATGACGAGGAAGACCATGTGGCCGTACAGGCTCATTATGCCCACCATCAGGGCATGATTCTTGCCAGCATAACCAACTATCTGGCCGACCACTGTCTGCAACATTTCTTCATGCACGAGCCCACCATGCGCTCCATGGAGACCTTGCTGAAAGAGAAGGCACAAGTGAAACCCTATATCGACTTGAAGGTCACCCAATACAAACGTTACCAATATTCAAAGGTACAGACCGAAAGCGATGCCCGCGACTTCGACAGTATTGCCAACGTGCCTGAAATCGGCGTAATCAGCAACGGACAATATACCGTACTCCTCAACGACAGGGGTTCCGGATTCTCCCGTTTCCGCAATATCATGCTCAACCGCTACCGTAAAATCAGCTCGGACCATTACGGCACATACCTTTATATCCGCAATCTACGCAACGACAAGCTGTGGTCTGCCACCTATTCACCGCTCGACACTATGCCGGAAAGCTACCATGTCAGTTTCGCCAGCGACAAAATCAGCTATCTGCGCATAGACGACGGCATCGAGACCAAGACCGAAGTCACCGTTCTCAAAGACCGCTCAGCCGAAATCCGCCGTTACACATTCACCAACAACAACGAGAATGATGTCGACTTAGAGATTACCACATACGGCGAAGTGGTTCTTGCCCCCGGCATCGAGGATGAAAACCACCGTGTATTTAACGGAATGAAGATACACAGCGAATACGACGGCGAGCATGAAGCCCTCCTCTTTAGCCGACCCACCACAAACGAAAGCCGCCACTACATGATTCACAAACTCTGGGTGGCAGAAGCTTCAGACGTAACCGACAAACTCGACTGGTCCAATTTGATAGAGTACGAAACCTCACGTCTCAAATTCCTTGGACGGGGAGGCAGCCTGCGCCATGCCGATATCATCGAGAGCCACCGCACCCTCACCGGCACCGTGGGCACCACCCTCGACCCCATCATGAGTATGCGCCGACGCATCCATGTTTCAGCCGGGAAACAGGCCAGTGCTTTCATCATCACCGGTTTCGCCAAATCGCGCGAACATCTCCTGCAACTCACCGAACAATATCAAAGCCCCGTCGACATCGAGCATGCCTTCAAGACCTCCTCGGTATTCAACAACATGCGCAACAGCATGTCCTTGCTGAAGGGAGCCCAGATGAGACTCTACAACAATATCTCCAAATACATGGCTCAAACCGCCACCCTTGGCAACAACCGTCAAGCCATTCTTGCCCAGAACACCCTCTCGCAAAGCGACCTCTGGCGGTTCGGCATCAGTGGCGACCTCGCCATCCTGCTCTTGGAGATAGACCGCACCGACCGCTCAGGATTTGCCAAAGAACTACTCAGAGCCTTTGAATACTTCAAAGTCCACGGCCTGCTCCTCGACCTCGTCATCATCAACGATGCAAAAGGCTCCGACCACGACGGCCTCACCCATTTCATCCGCAACATGGCAAACACCGAACACCTCTGGGCCGCACATCAGGAAGCCGGTCATGTTTATGTCCTGAACGGAAACGAAATCAGCGAAGCCGAACGGACGCTCCTGCTCACGGTGTCGCGCCTGAACTTCAACACTCGCGACGGCCTCACCATCGAGGAACAACTGCACCGACTCGAAGCCGCCAACCAACACTACCAAGACAAAGTGGAATACCCCGTACTCCCCATCAAGAAACAAATCCGCGTGTGGAGCAGTCTGGAATTCTACAACCAATACGGCGGCTTCGACAACAACGGACGCGACTACGTGGTGACCAACACCAACACGCCCATGCCGTGGGTCAACGTCATTTCCAATCCTCATTTCGGATGTGTTGTCAGTTCCACCATGGCAGGATTTACATTCGCCTTCAACGCACAGCAATTCAAACTCACTGGATGGAGCAACGACATCGTGCGCGACAATGCCAGCGAAATGCTGCTCATCAACAACAAACAATTCATTCCCGCCACGGCACGCCACGGACAAGGCTATTCCGCCTTCGATGCCGAATACGACGACATCACCGTAAAAACACGAGTCTTTGTCGCCCTCGAACGCATGGAGAAATACTACCAAATCAAAGTGGGCAACAAAACCGATGCCCCCATCGATGTCCAACTCGACATGGTCTATAAACTGGTTCTCGGCATAAACGAGGAACAAACAGCCCGCTACCTCTACTCCGAATGGGACGAAGCCTCCAACAGCATCCTCATCCGCAATGTCTACCACCCCATCTACCGGAACAAAGTACTCCAACTCACCGCCATCACCGCCGACGATTCTCAATCGCCCCTGAAACTCAACCATTCCTTAGAATACCCCAACCGCAAACGTCTCGGCATGACGATAACCATCCCCTCCGGTGTCGAAAAAGCTGTGGCCTTCATCCTCTCCGTCTACGACAAAGCAATTCCTACCCCCAAACAATACTCCTTCCAAGACATCGACCACGAATTCAGCAACGTCATCACCTACTGGGACGAGAAACTCGGACACATCCAAATTGAGACCCCCGACAAATCGTTCGACTACATGCTCAACCGCTGGTATCTCTACCAAGTCTACTCTGCACGACTCTTTGCCCGCGCTGGTTTCTATCAAGTGGGTGGAGCCACAGGCTACCGCGACCAGCTGCAAGACGTCATGAGCATCCTCTACAGCGACCCCGAATATGCCCGCCGACAGATCCTCGACCATGCTGCCCATCAGTTTGCCGAAGGCGACGTACTTCACTGGTGGCACGAAAACATGCATCTCGGTGCCCGTACAACCTTTAGCGACGACTACCTCTGGCTCATCTTTGTCACCTACCGGTACATCAGCGTCACAGGCGACGACAGCATCCTTACCGAGAAAGTACCGTTCTGCCAGTCCGACCAACTCAACCAAGGCGAGGCCGAACGCTGCATAACCTATGTACTGCCCGACGGACCCGACAACCCCAATTTCGAGTACGCCACCCTCTACGAACATCTCCGTCGCGCCATCAACCGCTCCATGAACCGCATCGGCTCTCACGGCCTGCCTCTCATGGGCTGCGGCGACTGGAACGATGGCATGAGTCACGTAGGCATCGATGGCAAAGGCGAGAGTGTCTGGGTAGCCTTCTTCCTTGCCGACCTGTTGCCCAAGATGGAACAAATCACCCAGCAGATGCCCGGTGCCGACCTCTCCTACTGCGAAGAGCTGTCGCAATTCCGTGCCCGCCTTGTCTCTGCCATCCAGAACAACGCTTGGGACGGTGCCTGGTTCCTCCGCGCCTACTTCGACAACGGCACCCCCATGGGCAGCCGCAACAATACCGAGTGCCAAATCGACCTCATCTCCCAGGCCTGGAGCATCCTCACCGACATCGCCACTCCCGAACAATGCACATCCATCATGCGCGAAACCGACAACCGTCTTGTCAACCGCGAGCACGAAATCATCCAACTCCTCACACCTGCTTTCCAATCATCGCAACCTTCTCCCGGCTACATCATGAACTACCCTGTCGGTGTGCGCGAAAACGGAGGACAATACACCCACGGAGCCATGTGGTACATCATGGCCCAACTGAAAAAAGGACACTACGACATGGCCTACTTCCTCTACTCCCTCATCAACCCCATCCATCGCACACAATCCCTTGCCGATGTCCTCAAATATAAGGTTGAGCCCTACTGCATAGCCGCCGACATCTACAGCAACCCGCAACATCCCGGCCGTGGTGGATGGACTTGGTACACCGGTTCTGCCTCTTGGGCCTACAAGACTGGTATCGAGAACATCATCGGTATTCACAAACGTGGCAACAAACTCATCCTCGACCCACGTGTACCCTCCGAATGGCAAAACTTCACCATCCGCTACCGCCATGGAAGTTCCATGTATGTCATCTACTATGAACGCACCGCCGAAAGCCCTGCACCCTACTCCACCATCGACCTTGTCGACGACGGACAAACTCACGAAATACTCATCCACTAAACACAACGCCGACAAACATGGCAAGCAATCCCGACTTCGTCCAATACATTGCCGACCAATGTGCCGGTGCAGGACAAATCACCGTCCGCAAAATGTTCGGCGACTACGCCATCTACTGCAACGGCAAAATCTTCGGACTCATCAGCGACAATGGCTTTTATGTCAAGCCTACCGAAGCCGGACAAAAAATGTTGAAAACAGTGGCTTGGCGCCCTCCCTACGAGGGTGCCAAGCCCTATTTCTATATCGAAGAAGTCGATGACCGGGAATATCTCTCCACTCTTGTTAAGGTCACCTGTGCCGAACTGCCCGAACCCAAACCTAAAGCCTCCTCACGCCGACCGCGCTCATCCAAAGGCTCCCACCCATCCCCCGACCAATGAATCCAACAAGAAACTTCTTGCTGAAAACAATACTCATTAGTTTCCTTACTGTTTTCTGTCTCTCCTCCGTCCACTCTCAAACTGTGGCCGAAGCCGAATATCCGTTCAAACGCGACATACAAAAAGGCAAATTCGAAAAAGTCGAATCCAAAATCGAACGCCGCCTCCATCGCGACTCCAACAACATGGAGTGCCACTATGCCGCCTATTGGCTCTATAGCACCCCCGACTTTTCAGGACTCAACCTCGAGAAAGCCTATACCCACCTCCTCCGTGTCCGTACCCTCTTCAGCACCGCCGACCCCAACCTCCTCGACCGCTGGGCACGCGACAGCTACAGCGGAGCCCTTCTCGACTGCGACCTCCGGCGAATCTGTTCCCTTGCCATACAGCAGGCCCGGAGTCTCCACACCCTCGATGCCTACCAGCATTTCCTTAACTATTTCTCCCATGCACTACCCGACCAACACGACAGCATCGTCAACTGCCGCGACTCACTCGAGTTCCGGCAAATCCGCGACATCGGCACCTTCGACATGCTGCAAGACTTCATCCTTAGACGACCACACTCCTTGGTTCTCAACGATGCCGTCCGCCTGCGCGACAGCCTTGCCTTTCTCCAAGCCGACAGCAAACACACCACTCCCGCCTACGAACTCTTTCTCCAAACCTACCCCAACTCCCACCTCCTCGCCCGAGCCACCGACAGCATCCACCTCATCGAATACCGCCATGCTCTCCACTACAATGCCGAACAATATTATCGCAGCTATGGACAACGCTATCCCGAAAGTCCCTACACACCTCGCTGCACCCACCTTGCCGACAGCCTTGAATACTGCCGCACCATCGACACCTCCCACTGGCAAAGCCTCATCCATTATCTCGACTCCCACAACCGACGCAGCCACTGGACCGACTCCGCCCTCCGCAACCTTGTCCATTTCGCCTTGCAACACCATCATATCCCTGCCGCCGAACAGGCTGCCGCCCGACTCCTACCCTCCGACACCCTGTTCCTCCCCGTTGCCGATATGCTCCATCGCGCCTACCTCCACACCTCCATCCGCAACTTCCACCGCTTCTATCAACGCCATCCCAACCTCATGCCTCACTCCCAACGCCACCGCGACTCCCTCGCCCTCCAGCTCTATCAAAACTACCACTACCACATCATCGACAGCTGCATCCATGCCATAGCCCCCTGCCGCGAAGCCTTCCTCATGCTTCAACAGCTCCTCAAAGACGACATCGACCACCACCGCTGGCGGGCAGCCATAGCCACCGCTCTCCACTATGCCGACGACTTCGCCGACAACTACGACTATCTCAGCCTGCTATCCACCCTGCAAGCGTCTAATCAAAACCCGTCCAAAGCCTCCCCCTTGGGGACATCCGTCAACAGTGCCAAAGGCAACGAATATGCCCCCGTCATCAGTGCCGACGGCAACACCCTTTATTTCGCAGCCAAAGACCGACCCGACAATATTGGCGGCGAAGACATCTTTGTCACTCACCGCAAAGGCAACAACTGGTCACCCGCCACCATCCTTATGGACCTCAGCCACACCTATGGCAACGAAGCCCCTGTCTCCGTCTCTCCCGATGGCACCACCCTCCTGCTCTACCAGAGCGGACTCCTCTATCAAGCCGACCGCACCGCCGACGGGTGGCACACCCACCGTCTGCCCAACCATATCAATGGCAGCAACTGGCAAACCGATGCCACCCTTGCCGCCAATGGCCGACTCCTGCTCTGGGCCGCCAACGGCCGCACCGACCGCGAAGTCGACTCCTCCGTCAACATCTACGCCTCACTCCTCGACTCCAACGGCCAATGGGGTGAACCCTTTGAGCTTGGCCCGGCCATCAACACCCCCTTCGACGAACGCTCCCCCTTCCTCCACCCCGACATGCACACCCTTTATTTCTGCTCCGAAAGCCATGGCTCCCTCGGACAGATGGACCTCTTCATGTCCACCCGTCTCAGCGACAACAGCTGGACCCACTGGTCACAACCCGTCAACATAGGCAAAGAATTCAACACCACCGACGACAACTGGGGCTACAAAATCTCCACCGACGGCACCCGAGCCTACTATGCCCGTGCCGACCGCTCCCAGGACATCTATAGTGCCACCCTCCCCAAGGCCATGCGTCCCCAACCCGTAGCCATTCTCTCCGGCACCGTCACCGACCACAACCAACGACCAGTCTCCACCCGGATTCACTGGGAGGACCTTGCCACCGGCCAACCCCTCGGACAGTGCCACACCGACCCTTCCACAGGCCGCTACCTCATCCTCCTGCCCCTCGGCATCCACTACGGACTCTACATCCACGACAGCCTCTACTTCCCCACCTCATGGCACCTCAACCTCTCGTCAGGCAAAGACAGCACCAACGTCAACGCCACACAGAACATCACAGTCCTCCCCTACACCCGACTGATTGATGAAGGCCAGACGACAACCCTCAACAACGTCACCTTCGGACTCTCCAACTGGCAATTCGACCCCACCTCCCAAACCGAACTACGCCGCCTTGCCGCCATAGCCAAGCAGCGCAACCTGAACATCGAAATCCACAGTCATGTCGACGGCAACCCCGACAACCCATCCAACACCCAACTCACACAGCGACGTGCCGAAGAAATCCGCCAATACCTCATAGGACTCGGCTGTCCTCCCGCCAAGGTGACCGCCAAAGGCCACGGCAGCAACCATCCCGTCACCCGCCGAGGCAGCCTCCACCACCTCAACCGCCGCATCGAAGTCCGCCTTCAGAGTACAAGCCACTAAACCGTCAAAACAAAAGAGGACTTCTATAAAATGCCTCGGAGAGGCAAACTCTTAATAATGTTGCGGAAGTCGAGAGCAGAGCCGAAAAATGAATGACTCTTATAATATAAGACTGTTTTTTACAGCCTCGAAGAGGCTGAATCTCAATAACACCGTACAAGCGTAGCGTAGCGCAGTGCGGTGACAGAATATACTCACTCCTATCGTCTCGAAGATGAAGAAATGCCTGTAGCACTTCGATAGCGTCAGCGGAGAAGAAAAACGACATTGAGACTAAATGGCAAAACAGTCATACTTTATACTATAGCGAAATGAATTAATAGAACCCCAAAAGTAAAGGAGTACGGGCTACCAGCCCGTAATAAAGAAGTAAAGGCTCCTGCCCATAAAAAGGAAGAAACGCCATCCCAGTCACACTTCAAACCCGACAAAGTCACACATAAAAACCAAAACGCAACAAGTCAAAGAACTCTTCTGGCAACGGCAAAGCCGCTGCCACACAAAGCGATAACCTCCCTCACAAATCACCATCCACCCCTCAAAAATCTTTGCAAAGATACAACCACATTTTCACGCCCAAACCCCAACCCGCCCGAAACCGCCCCTATCAACCCATAAAATCCAGTCACAATAATAATCCTTTGATAATCTATCATATTAATCAATTCATTAAAGACAATTTTACAAATCATACTTTTCATATATGGTAAAAAGGAAAGAAAAAAGGCTGAATCAGAATGATACAGCCTTTCGTATTACAAAATAATGACATTAATCTTCTTCGGCCATTTTAATAAATATGGGTATTTGAAAAACAACTATTACACCCAAACAAATCAATGACATTGGCAACCACTTCACTGGAAACAACTCCCCTAAAGCAAATATTTGTAAGCCTAAGTCATGAACGGACATTGGTTTCAACACCGCAATATCCATTGCGAATAATTTCATTTCTATTGGTAGTGTTACCAGAAATGCAACTAATGTTGCAGCAACTATCTGCCACATATTACTTTTTATTTCCTCTTTCGTAATCTCTACCTTTCCATCACTCTTCAAACTGATTTGAGAAAAACGGCTTTCGCAAAAAACAATAACAGCCCACACTGTACCAAAAATGATTGATGCAGTAATTGAATCATACACAATCTGCATTACAAAAAAGCCAGACAACCATGCAAGAATGGTTGCCACTACAACTGCAATAGTTGTTATATTTTTCTGTGTCTTCTTTCTTGACATATCTATTTCTTTTTTAGACGGTTCTTAATATAATCCTTAAATAACAATGCACAAACAACCAAAACGGCAATAAAAATAACGACTATAATACTTTTTATATTCATCACGGATTAATTATGGGGCACCACACCGATGATGCAGTGCCCCAATAGTTATTATTCTTGTTTCTTAAACGGGCGGGTTATCTCACCAATCCATACCACTAATGAGGTAAGGACAAGTATTATTACCCAATTCCAGAATCCAAGTCCACCCTTGGCGACGTTGAACATCTCCTGCAATCCAGGGACCTCAATCAATGCAATTTGGACGAAGAATATTACTGAGGTGATGATGATAAACCAGCGAGTCTTATTCCATGAAATACCTTTGAATGCTGAACTGGTAGTGAAATGAGCTTTTGCATTAAACATATACCAGAAGTGAAGCATCACAAAGATGGTGAAGAAGAGGCCAAGTTCGTGAGCCGAAACACCGTTGTATGCACCCCATGTGAGCGGGAAAACATTGGTCAAATATGTTACTTCGTTATGCTGGAAATAAAGCAGCAGAGCCAGACAGATGAACGCAAAGGTGAGACCCACACCAAGTATCGGTTTGCCAATACCTTTTAAAATATGCTCGTCAATTGAGCGTGGCTTTTCTTTCATCACAGCATGGGTAGGAGGCAATGAGGCAAGAGCCAATGCGGCAAAGGTGTCCATAATCAAGTTGACCCACAGCATCTGTGTGACGGTTAATGGTGATTCGGTTCCGATGAACGCACCCACCAGCACAATGAAGCAGGCTGTGACATTGACAGTCATCTGGAAAAGGATGAATCTCTTTATGTTCTTATATAGTGAACGTCCCCACATTACAGCATTTGCAATAGTGCTAAACGAGTTGTCAAGAATGGTCATATCCGACGCCTCTTTAGCAACAGCAGTGCCGTCACCCATCGAAAGACCCACATGGGCAGCATTCAGAGCAGGTGCATCGTTTGTACCGTCACCAGTGACAGCTACCACCTCATCCATCGCTTTGAGCGTACGTACTACACGTTCCTTGTCGTTAGGACGGGCACGGGAGATAATCTTTACCTCGGGTAGACGACTCTTCAGTTCTTCGTCACTCATAGCAGCCACATCAGCACCAGTGAGGATGTTTTTGTCGGTGTCTTTGTCACTCCACAAGCCCACCTGTCGTCCAATCTCTTTTGCAGTACCAACGGTGTCACCAGTGACGATTTTAACCTTGATACCAGCATCCAGACACTCCTTGATGGCTGCTGGAACCTCCTTACGGATGGGGTCGCTGATGGCCACAACGCCCAGCATTTTCATCTTGGAGGTGTCAACCAGTTTTCCGTCGGCAATTACATTGTCATCTCCAATCTCAGCGTAAGCCAATCCGAGTGTACGCAATGCCTTGCTCTGATAT
>JAFXMW010000015.1 GCA_017530105.1 Bacteroidales bacterium | reverse complement strand
GGTTGAGGGGTCAACCGCCCGGATAAGACCTTTGTTATAGTTGTTTGTGGCCTCGGCAAAAGCAAAGTCATAATAGGTTTGCGCAACGAGCGCATGGGGTGGCAGAAGTGTTCCTCCCAGCACCACGATTGTTAAAATCAGGAACCGTTTCATAATTGATTATTGTTTAATTGTTTGATATTTAAATGTATCCAATGTGGTTTGTTTTATGTTTCCCGATACAAATATACACTTTTTTCCAGAAAGAAAGCTTTTTTTTCAAAAAAGATGCGTCCCTTAATGGAATCAATCAGGATTGGAGGGATTATTGGACAGCTGTAGGCGGTGGTTTTTAGGGGCAAGGACAGACCTGGACGCCGTCAGGGCGGATGTAGAGAAGGAATCCATCGACATTGGGGTTGCCCATAGCGCGGAGGGCGTCGCAGTAGTGGAGTACTTGGAGGATGTGGTCGTTGTTGGGCTGGCCGGTTTTGTAGTCGACAACGTAGACTGCCTCGGGGGTGTAAACGATGCGGTCGGGTCGGATGACCTCTCCTTGCCAGGCAATGTTACATTCGGTCTTGGCCGTATGGTCGGGACTGAAAAAACGCACCACTTCGGGTTGTTGCATCATAACGTTGAGGGTGTGGCGGAGGGCATCGATGGTGTCAGGGTCGAGATGATTGCGGGTGGCGTAGGAGTCGAGGGCGGCGTAGGTGTCGTTGACGGAGTGGATGAGGGCGAGGATTTCGTGGATTTGATTGCCACGGCGGATGGCAGTCTCGTCGAATTGGCTGAAGAGGGAGGCCGATTGGTCGGCTATGGCGATACGTGACTCCCAGTCGGGGAAGGCTGTGGAGTGGAGGCTGAGGGTTGAGGTGGGGGATTTGTCGGAGTCGGTATTGGGAGCAGGGGCGTTGGAACCGATGGAGATGACATCCGGTCGTACGGGGACGGTGTCGGTGCGGTTGGACAGATAGTCGGAAAGAAGTGAGGTGTAGCCTGTGGTGCTTTCTTTTGGAGGCTTTTGGCAATAGAGGAACAGCTTTTCTTTGGGACGGGTGAGAGCCACATAGAGGACGTTGATGTTGTCCATCTCGGTTTTGAGCAGTTCGTCGTTGTATTGTCGGTCGAAGAGGGTGGATTTGTCTTTGGTGGGACGGACCAGGGCTGCGGGCAAGGGCAGGAGGCTGCCGGGGTCGGCTTGGACCCAGATGTTGTCGATGTTGTCGCGTTTGTTGAAGATGGGGTAGAGGATGACAGGAGATTCGAGGCCTTTGGCTTTGTGGATGGTCATCAGGCGTACGGCATCGAGGTCGGCGGCGGTGTTGGTGGAAATCCGGTCTTTTTGTTTGTCAAACCACTCCAGGAATTCGGACAGGTCGTGGCGGTGGCTGTTGGAGTATTTGGAAACCACGTTGAGGAAGGTGGAGGTGTAGGCGGTGTCGATGCCGTCGAGGTTCAGCATACGCAGCATTTCCTCGCAGCAGTCGTAGAGGCTGAGGGAGAGCAGTTTGTTACAATTAAGGGAGAAGCCGTCGACGGCAAGGATTTGGTCGAGATTGACGGGTTGACGGCTGTTGAGGAAAGCGGGGTCGAGGGTAATGGAGGTTTTGCCGAGGCTGCGGAGGTAAAGCACCACTTTGGCCGCGGCAACGCGGTCGTTGCTGTCGAGGAGGTATTGCAGCAGGCTGCGCATGAGCATCACGGTGCGGCTCTGGGTGAGGAGGAAGGACTCGCTGGAGATAACGGGGATGCCGTGGGAGGTGAAGTGGGTGGAGATTTGGGCAAGGGTGCGGTTGTCGCGAGCAAGGACTGTGATGTCGCGCAAATGGTAGCCTTTTTCGTCGGTGAGGGAGTGGATGTCGGTCAGCATTTCGTCCCAGAAGGGGGAGAGGTCTTTTTTGTTCAGGTCCCAAAAGCCGACCTGAATGTAGCCGCCTTCTTTGACGGGTTGTTGCAGCAGGCTGGGAGTCTTGTCGTGGCCGATGTAGATGGATTGCAGTTCGGCGTTGTGGGAAAAACGCTGACGGATGGCCCATTCGAAAAAGCCGTTGTTGAACTCCACTATGACACTGGCGGTGCGGAAGTTGTTTTCAAGTTGCTGCACGGTGCTGATGCCGGGTTGTTCAAGCAGGTGTCCGTGGAGGGGGTTGTCGACATGGGGTAGGGATATGAACTGTGTCACATCGCCTTGTCGGAAACGGTAGATGGCTTGTTTGCCGTCGCCCACCACCAGCGAGAGATGACCGGAACCAACTCCGTTTTCAATCAAAGGGACGAGGTTTTGCCATTGCAACCGTGAGGTGTCCTGGAATTCGTCTATTAAATAATTATGGTATCGGTTGCCGATGCGCTCGTAGATGAATGGGGCAGGTTCGTCCTGTACCACATCGGCAATGCGGTGGTTGAATTCGGAGATGTGGACAATCTCGTTTTCTTGCGAGTATTGTCCCATGAGTTGATTGAGTTTGTTGAGCAGTGCCAGAGAATAGAGATTTTTGAGTAGCAGCCGGCGGGTGTTGTAAAGCACCTCTTCGCTATTGCGGATTAGTTGTATGCGGTTGAAAATGTCGCACAACGCAGGCTTGATTTGGGCAAGGCTGTCGCGGATGGCCGGAGGACATTTGGCACTGCCCAGTTTTTCACCTTCAAGGTAGGCAAGTACGTAGCTGTTGGGGTTGTCGAAGGTGCCGTTGGCGAGTTTGCGGAAGTAGCCTCCTGCACCACTGGCGCCGTGGAAAAAGTCGGCATCGGAAAGACCTGCAGAAACAAAGGTGTCCACAGCCTTTTGCCCAAGAGTCTTGAGCCGTTGTTCATAAGCCTTGTTGTCGGCAACCATGCTGCGGTGGATGGCACGGAATCCAGGGCTGTCGATGTCTTTCAAAAGCTCCAGGTATTGCGGGGTTTGCTCGCTGAAGAGTTCTTCGGCAAGGTCGGTCAGTTCGCGTTCTATCATATAGCTTTTGCCGTCGGCCATACGTTCTTCGGCAAATTCGCACAGGATGTCGGTCAGTTCTTTCTGTCCTTCGGTGCCTACAAGAGCCATCATGTCTTCTACGGCATTCTGGATAAGTTCATCGTTGTCAATCTGTACATCGAAGTTCATGGGGAGGTTGAGGTCGTGGGCGAAGGTGCGGACGATGCGGTGCATGAAACTGTCAATGGTGCAGACGGCAAGGTCGGAATAGTTGTGCAGGATGGCTTGCCTGACAGCATTGGCATAGCGTTGCAGGGTGTCGTGGTTCAAGTTGAGTCGTTGCCCCAAGTCGTTGCCCATTGGGGTGTTGGTGCCGTGTGTGGCAATGTTGTCCAGTTCGCGAAGGATACGTTCCTTCATTTCGTTGGCGGCTTTGTTGGTGAAGGTGATGGCAAGGATGCGTTTGAACCGCGAGGGAAGTTCCCCCTCGCTGGCTGAGAAGGCCAGGAGCAGATATTGGCGCACGAGGGTGTAGGTTTTTCCTGACCCCGCTGAAGCTCGGCAGATAATAAATTGACTTTTGTCCATAACGAAATGCAAAGGTACGTTTTTTTTTTGAATAATAAGATATTGGAGGGGGATTTTTTGATAAAGGAATGTTAAAAACGACTTTTTTGTGATTTTTTTTACATCAAATTGTTGATAATTCAAGAAAAATTGCTAATTTAGCGGTTGAAAATAGAGGACAAAAAAGTACCTAAAAAGTAAAATAATAATTTAAATATCAATAATATGGAAGCAAAGAAAACACCCAGGGCAGACCTCGAAAATCGCAGAGGAATGTTTCTTGAAATCGGTTTGGTGGTCATTTTGGCCGCTGCTTTGGTCGCTTTCAATATCCGGTCGTACGATAAGGAGGTAAAAGAAGTCAGTACCCGTACCGCCGATATGGAGATTGATGCCGACATCATCCAAACTCAGGAGGAAGAGACTCCTCCGCCACCCCCCGAAGAACCTGAAGTCGTTGCTACCGACCTCAAGGTTGTTGAGAACGATGCCCAGATTGAGAACGAAGTTGGTATTATCAATGCAGAAGATAACGCCAACAAAGCTCAGGAAGAGTTTGTGAAGGTTGAGGTGACCGAAGAGGTTCAGGAGGAAGAAGAAGAGGTATTCCTGGTTGTTGAGGAAGACCCCGAATTCCCTGGAGGTTTGGAAGCCTTGTCGCACTTCATTGCCGACAACATCAAGTACCCGCAGCTGGCAAAAGAGAACAACATCACGGGTAAAGTGTATGTCTCGTTCGTTGTGGAGAAAGACGGCCGTGTGGGTCAGGTGAAAATCCTGCGTGACATCGGTGGCGGTTGCGGCAACGAGGCTGTGCGTGTGGTGAAATCCATGCCCAAATGGAAACCCGGCAAACAGCGCGGCAAACCCGTCCGTACGCAGTTCAACCTGCCGGTCAGTTTCGACTTGCAGTAAAGCAGTCTGCCGTGGAGAGACCCTTTCCCGGCGCAAGATTCAAAATAAAAAAGGGCTGCCCCCAGTAGGCAGCCCTTGTTTTTTGAATAGGTATTGTTATCATTTTTTATCCCGTCTTTTGGCAAAAACCCATACTATCCCTGATTACTAATGCTTGCAATAAACAATCTTTCGGTTCAGTTCACTGGAACCAGTCTTTTCGAAAATGTCACATTCAATATTGGCGACCACGACCGCATCGGCTTGGTGGGCAAAAACGGTGCGGGAAAGTCTACCTTGCTGAAAATCCTATGTGGATGGCAACAGCCTGAGACGGGAACCTTGGTGATTGCCTCGGGGCAGACTGTGGGCTATTTGCCACAGGAGATGGTGCCCGACTCCACCCGCACTGTCATCGACGAGGCGATGACCGCTTTCAGCCATATTGATGAACTTACAGCCTTGCAGCAGCGCCTCACCGACGAGATTGCCACCCGCACCGATTACGAGTCCGTTGACTACGAAAAACTTCTCAACAGGCACAACGAGGTGACGGAGCAAATCTCCATGCTGGGGGCTTCCAGCAGGCAGGAACAGACCGAAAAAGTACTTCTTGGACTGGGGTTCCGTCACGATGATTTTCAACGCTTGGTGGCAGAGTTCAGTGGCGGCTGGCAGATGCGTGTTGAATTGGCCAAACTTCTCTTGAAGCAACCCGATTTCCTGCTCCTCGACGAACCCACCAACCATCTGGACATTGTCTCCATCCAGTGGCTTGAAAACTTTCTCTCCAACTATCGCGGTGCGGTTGTATTGGTGTCGCACGACCGCACTTTTCTCGACAACATCACCACTCGCACTATCGAAATCACCGCAGGCCGTATCTATGATTACAAATGCCCCTATTCCGAATATGTGATACAGATGCAGGAACGCCGTGCCTCGCAGATGGCACAGCTTACCGCCCAGCAACGCCAGGTGGCTCAGATAGAGGCTTTCATTGAACGCTTCCGCTACAAGGCCACCAAGTCCAAACAGGTGCAGTCGCGCATTAAGATGTTGGACAAAATGGAGATGGTGAAAGTTGACGAGGTGAGCACAGAAAGCATCCATTTCCGATTTCCCCCTGCACCCCATAGCGGCAAGATAGTGATAGAAGCGCAGCATTTGGGCAAGGCCTACGCCGACCTGCAGGTTTTCGACAATGTCGACCTCCTGCTGACCTCGGGCAAGAAAGTGGCCTTTGTAGGGCGCAACGGCGAGGGCAAGTCCACTATGGCCAAAATTATTGTAGGCGACATAACCGACTACACAGGCAGTTTCCGTCTCGGTGCACAGGTGCAGATAGGCTATTATGCCCAGAACCAGGCCGCTATGCTCAACGGTGAGAAGACTGTCTTCCAGACCATCGACGATATTGCCACGGGCGACATCCGTCCCAAGATACGCAACATCCTCGGCAGTTTCCTTTTCGACAGTGAGGACTGTGAGAAAAAAGTCAAAGTCCTTTCCGGTGGTGAGAAAGCCCGTCTGGCATTGGCCAAACTGCTGCTTACTCCTTCCAATCTGCTGGTGCTCGACGAACCCACCAACCACCTCGACATGGACTCCAAGGACATTCTCAAGAATGCCCTGCTCCAATACACCGGCACCCTCATTGTCGTTTCCCACGACCGTGACTTTCTGCAAGGACTTACCGACACCCTCTACGAGTTCCGCGAGGGCGGAGTGCACGAGTTCCGGGGCGATGTCTTCGAGTTCCTTGAGGAGAAGGAACGTCAGAACAAGGCAATCCTTCAAGCCAACACCCCTGTCGCCACAGTCAAGGACAGTGTCGGTAAGATGGCTTATGAGGAAAGTAAAAACCGCACCCGCGAGTTGCGGCGGCTCCGCAGCGTAGTCGAAAAGATAGAGAAAGAAATCGAAACACTCGAAAGCGAGATAGCAAAGAAAGAGGCCATCCTCGCCTCCGGCAACTCGCAGGACAAAGACTTCTACTCCTCTTATCAGGCCTTGAAAGACTCCCTTGACGCCAAGATGGAGGAATGGGAAACCGCCACCATAGCCGTCGACGAGTTCGAGGGGTAAAACTATACAATAACATAAGGAGAATAGTCAATAAGATGAATCACAGAAAGATAATATATGGTTTGGTGGCATGTGTGATGTCGACTCTGTTTACCATCGGTTGCAGCAAAGAAGAAGTAGAAGATGGGCTGTTCTCAGTTGGTCCCACAAAGCAGGTGAGGTTTGCTCCGGGCAATCTGGCCGAGGATGGCAGGAGTTTAGTCGCCCACCAGTGGGAATATGGCGGACTCTTTGGCTGGGGAAGTGGAAACAATCCCGGCATCACTTCATTGAATATGGACGACTATCTCATATTCAACGATTGGGGAACCCATGTCGAAAGGGGTTGGCGCACATTGTCGATAGAGGAGTGGGATTATGTCATTGCCCGAAGAGAAAAAGCGACCCTAAGACGTGCAGCAGGCAAAGTCAATGGTGTAAATGGACTGATTCTTCTACCCGACATTTGGGCGCTGCCTGAAGGATGTACTTTCTGTGCCGGCTTGGGTGGATGGGAAGGCAACTGTTATACATTAGCCCAGTGGCAGCAAATGGAGTCGGCGGGTGCTGTCTTTCTGCCTGCGGCGGGCGACCGCTGGCGCACAGAAGTCTACAATGTGGGCAACCACGGCTTCTATTGGTCGTCCTCGCCCTGCAATGGCAGAGCGTACGACCTATTCTTCGGCGGCTACTATTTTAGAGTTTATGACGGTGGAAATGACCGCTGCCGCGGGTTTTCAGTTCGACTTGTAAAAGATAAAATTCGACTTGTTGTAAAAAAAAGATAAAAGATAATATTGTTTCGGGCGGTCTCGGCTGTCCGGAGTCATTACCAAGATAACTACGAGAGTTATGAATCATAATAATTTCATGACCATGAAAAATAATTATCAAAAAGTATTACTAAGGTTGACGGCATGTTTGCTGTTGACCCTGTTCGCTGTCAGTTGTACCAAGGAAAAAGAAGAAAGTTTACTCAAGCATGTCTCAAGGCATGGAACAATTGATGTGTCGGGGATATCCACGTCGGGGATGTTGGTGAATTCCTTTTGCGGAGAGTCTCAGGTGAAGAAAAATGACTTTGATTTGGATATGCCTCAGGAAGCCCAGTTGAATACCATTACGGTTACCAATGGCGCGGGTTCAGTCATGTTGCTCTACCGCGATAAAGCGGATGCCGATATTGTCATCAACATCCAATCGACAGCCCTGGCATTAGTCACCATGCATCCTCTGTTTGCTCCTATTCTTGGGGATGACTTTCAACGGTTGAAGTCGTTGATATTGTCTCAGCCATCTTTCGATCTTTTGTATTATGAAGTGGAGCGTACGGTTAAACGGAAGATTCCTATTCTTAAGACCGAAAACACGGCTTTGCTGATTGCTTTGGAAAAGGTTCTTGCAGATGTGTTGCATGCTTTGGAACAACAGGAAGCTGGATCGGACAGCAAAAACTATATCTTTGGACAGAATTGTCACCCTTTGGATGTAAGGAATGAACATGGTGATGAACTGACGTTTCGGGTAACGGGCTTGTGGCCGACTTATAATGGCACTGTAAGGAAGCCATCGGGAGAGGTAATAGACATAAAAGTTTTGACAAAAGACGGTTTGGGATTGATGGACTTTGTTGCAGGTGCAAGTTATGGCAAAGAGACCATCGTTAAGGCGGATGAGATAGGGCGATATACAGTCTCTCTCTCGTGCAACGATGCCCATAGCAGATGGGATTTTGCTTCCCGCATAGTTGCAGAATTTCTTGCGGTACCTGGCTTTTGTATTGAGACAGGTGGTCAGGGGCAAATATATACCATTTGGAATAGTATTACAAATTGGTTGCCGAATGTCCCTCAAGCAGGCGTTTATTTGGGAGAGGACACGGTTTCAGCCCTTATGGTTAGGTGGTGGGTGATTTGGAAAGGCGGTTTCTGTTATTACCTTAGTGAGGATCCCACACATTTTTCAAGCAAGTTTTCCGGAAATCTTGATAAATTAGGTGATGCCTATTATTCTTTGAAGCAATCGTTTCATGGCTTTCCCAGAATAAAGAATTATTTATTATCTCCGCTTACTATAAAATTGATTTTTGATAAAAAAGCTAATGGGGAACTGGGTTATGGAGATTACATAGACTATTGGGTTGACCTTGGACTGCCGAGCGGCTTGCTATGGGCTAATCGCAACATAGGAGCTCTCGCTCCTGAGGATTTTGGTGACTACTTCGCATGGGGTGAAACATTCCCCAAGAGCACCTATAACTGGAATACCTATCGTTACGCTCACGGCGATCAATACAATCTTACCAAGTATTGCAATGATCCAAATTATGGCTATAATGGTTATGCCGATACACTGACTGTCCTGCAGCCTGACGATGATGCCGCTTCGGTCCACTGGGGCAGTGGAGCCCGTATTCCTACTGATGAGGAATGGATGGAGTTGAAGAACAACACCACTCACCGATGGGCTATTCAAAATAATGTGCAAGGGTGGCTCTTTACTGCGGGCAATGGCAAAAGTCTCTTTTTGCCTGCCGCTGGCCAGTATTATAAAGATTACTGCGATGAAAATCGTCAGGGAGGCCACTATTGGTCAAGTTCGCTCTGCAACAAGTCCACCTATTATGCATGGGTCTTCCGCTTTTACTACACTGAAATGTTTCCCCCGGGATTATACGATGAAAGCCGTATGTACGGGTCATCTGTTCGGGCTGTCCGTTCTGCAAAATAGGATTGACAACCGATTATGGAATGAATTTAGCCGATACGTTGGGGTAATGCTCGTCAATGTGTCGGCTAAAAAGTTGCTGAAGTCATTAATGCGCTTAAGACCAAATCGGTCGTTAGGTTTTATGCCAGAGTGGTATTTGTTTCGAGCAGATTGGCCGCATCGCTGGCGAAGACGTAGCGGGCTACGGCGAGACAGGGATGTGGACAAGATGCCGAAAGAAATGCCGCTATGGCTTGAAAAGGAGATATTATCTGAAAATTAGTGTTCTTCTCGTCCTGATGACCGATTTGGGTTAAGTGCTGTGGCTGGCAGCGGCGCGACCGGCGGCGTAGCCGGTGCTGAAAGCTATCTGTAGGTTATAGCCCCCGGTGTCTGCATCCAAGTTCAGCACTTCGCCGGCAAAATATAGCCCCGGCACTTTCCGCGACTCCATGGTCTTGGGGTTGATCTCTTTGGTGTCCACGCCGCCTTGTGTCACCACGGCGGTGTTGTAGTCGCCTGTCCCCACAAGGGTGAATTCCACATCCTTCAAAAAGTGGAGCAGCCTCCTTCGCTCGGCACCGTTAATTTGGTGTAGCCTTTTGTAATATTCTATATGCAGCCGTTTCAAAGCCAGAGGCACCAGTTCGGCGGGCAGCCACATTCTCAGGGCATCGTGGAACAAGCGTGTCCCGCTTCCGTCCAGGTCGGCTATCAGCCTGCGGTCAAGGGTTTCGGCCTCTACGGCGGGTTTTAAATCGACGTGGGCGGTCAGTTCCTCGCCGTTATTCAGCAGGCGGCTGACAATCCGGCTGGCCGAAAGCACGATGGGACCATCCAGACCGTTCTCGCAGAACGTCATCTCCCCGAAGCCGTCAAACAGTTTCTTTCCACCGTTGGCAGGGTTGGTGATGGTTAGCCCCACATTCTTCAGCACAAAGCCCACCAACTCTTGGGGTATTTCCTCTGAGCAGGTGAGGGAAACCAGCGACGGCACCTGTGGAACAACTGTGTGTCCGGACTCTTCGGCCAGTCGGTAGCCTATGCCGGTAGACCCCGTGGTGGGGTAGGAGAGACCTCCAGTGGCAATTATCACAGCATTGCCGCGCACTGTGGTTCCGTCCTGCAGTCTCACGCCATGGCAGTCCTCGGTCAGGCTCTTCACCGCGCAGTTTTTGCGTATGTCCACATTCGGGCGACCCTCCAGGTCGTTCACCATTGCAAGGAAAATATCAAGCGATTTGCCACTTCGGGGATACACCCTGTGGCCGCGTTCCTCAACCAACGGCACATTCCTCTCTTCGAAGAACTGCATCAGTTGAGTGTTGAATAGTTGCGAGAAACAGTTGCGCATCCATTTCCCGTCGGGGCCTATGTGTTGGATAAAATCCTTTATGGGAGCAGTGTTGGTGAGATTGCATCGTCCCTTACCGGTGATGCGCAGCTTTCTTCCGGCCTGGTCCATTTTCTCCAACAGCACCACTTCCGCACCCTGTTCGGCAGCGGCAATGGCAGCCATCATGCCTGCGGCTCCGGCTCCCACAACAATCACCCGGCTCATGACTTGGACAGAGTGAAAATATCGGCGGGATGCACGCAGAGCACCGGGAACTGCGAGTTGTGTACAATCTGCTGGGCATTGGTGCCGAGGAACAGCTGCGAGATGATACGGTCTTGCTCGGTGTTGATAACCACCAAGTCGGCATTCACCTTTTCGGCATATCCCAGCACGGCGTCGCTATAGTTGGAGTATTTCTGCACTGTGGCCACATGGCGCACTCCTTCGTGGTCCAGAAACTCAGCCGTCTGCACCATGTAGGCGCGCAGTTGCGGTGCCTCTTCCACTGTCTCCTGGAGCCCCAGTACATGCACCTCCGAACCGAACATTTTGGCCATGGTGGCTGCCGGCGGCACCTTCTGTCGCGAATTGACATTCACGCGGATGGGCACCACTATTCTCTCCAAATTCTTGTGGAAGTTGAAACCTTCACGGATGGTCAATACCGGCACGGGGGCCTCCTGTACGATACGCACTGCCGTGCTGCCCATCCAATATTTCTCAAAGCCCGACGCACCGTTGGTACCAATCACTATCATCGGTGCATTCTCGTGTTTGGCTACGCGTGCTATCGCTGCCGCCACTCGCCCTGAGGCAATGTCCCAGCGCACCTTTCCATCCTTCATCAATGGTTGGTATTGTTCGCACAAGTTCTTCAATTTCTCTTCCGCCAACAGCGTCATTACCGTCTGCTGTTCTTCATCCATCAGAAGTTTTTCGCGTTTGACCCACACAATTTTGATGTCGCAATGAATTTTGTTGGCAATATCGGTGGCCAGTTCCAATGCCACATAAGAACCTTTCGAAAAGTCAGTTCCTACTACAATTGATTTCATTTCGTTGGTTTTTTTGTTTCTTTTTACGTTAACGCAGTATTCCCTTTTTTATTATTGAATAGAAATAATTTTATTGCCATGTTCCAATTTTTTTGTATCTTTGCAAGTTCAAAGGCTATTGTGAATGAACACGAATTTAGATGCTACTGGACACAGCCAGACCGCGCAGGAACGCGAGGTTGAGCGTGCTTTGCGACCCAAGGGCTTTGATAGTTTCGCGGGTCAGAAGCAGGTCATCGACAACCTCCGCATCTTTGTCGGCGCCGCCAAACAGCGCGGCGAACCCCTCGACCATGTCCTTTTCCATGGCCCTCCGGGCCTGGGCAAGACAACCCTTTCCTATATCATCGCCAACGAGCTGGGGGTGAACATCAAAATGACTTCTGGGCCGGTGTTGGACAAGCCCGGCGACCTGGCCGGCATGCTCACTTCGCTCGAGGCCAACGATGTCCTCTTTATCGATGAAATACACCGTCTCTCGCCTGTGGTCGAGGAGTACCTCTATTCCGCCATGGAGGATTACAAGATCGACATACTCATCGAGTCCGGCCCTGCTGCCCGCAGTGTGCAACTCAACCTTAAACCTTTTACCCTCATCGGCGCCACCACCCGCTCAGGCATGCTCACGGCTCCACTCCGTGCCCGTTTCGGCATCAACTGCCGCCTGCAATACTACGATGCCGAGACATTAGCGCATATTGTCAACCGTTCGGCAAACCTCTTGCAGGTCAAAATCACTTCCGAGTCTGCTTTCGAAATAGCCCGTCGCAGCCGTGGCACTCCCCGCATTGCCAACCTCCTCCTCCGTCGCGTACGCGATTTTGCCCAGGTGATTGGCGACGGCACCATCACGCTCGACATCGCCCGCTATGCTCTCCGCGCCCTCAACGTGGACAGCAATGGCCTCGACGAAATGGACCTCAAAATCCTCTCCACCATCATCGACAAATTCCGTGGTGGGCCGGTGGGTATCAACAACATCGCCACCTCGGTGGGCGAAGACGCCGGCACCGTGGAGGAGGTTTACGAACCCTACCTCATACAGGAAGGCTACCTGCAGCGCACTCCCCGAGGCCGCGAGGCCACACCGCTGGCCTACCAGCACCTCGGCAAACTAAAAACCGACGGGCAACAACAACTCTTAGACCTATAGGACTTTTTACTCCCCGTCCCTCTATCCCGATTACATAACAGTGATAAAAAAATAATAACAAGATATGAGAACTCTGATTAAGAATATCAAGGAGTTGGTGCAGGTGGAACACCAGCCCAAGCTCCGCGTCTGTGGCAAGGATATGGCACAGATGGAAACCATCAAGAATGCCTACCTTATCATCGAGGACGACAAAATTGCCGCCTTCGGCTCTATGTCAGAACTCAAAGAGCAGAATGCCGACACGATTATCGATGCAACCGGCCGCATGGTGCTGCCCTCGTTCTGCGACTCGCACACGCACATCGTCTATGCCAACTCGCGTGAGCATGAGTTTGTCGACAAAATCCGTGGTCTCAGCTATGAGGAGATTGCCAAGAGGGGAGGTGGTATTCTCAACTCGGCCAAGGCAACGGCAGCGGCCTCGGAAGAACAGCTGTACGATATGGCCTTGCAGCGCCTCGAGGATGTGATGCGTATGGGCACGGGCGCTATCGAGATTAAGAGCGGCTATGGTCTGTCGACCGAGAGCGAACTGAAACTTCTGCGCGTAATCCGCCGTCTCAAAGAGAATTCGCCCATGACCATCAAGTCGAATTTCCTCGGTGCCCACGGCATCCCGATGGAATATCGCGGACATCAGGAAGATTATGTCGATTTGGTCATCAACGAGATGATACCCAAAGTGGCGGACGAGGGTCTGGCCGACTTCATCGATGTCTTCTGCGATCAGGGTTTCTTTACCGTCGAGGACACCGCCCGCATTCTGGAGGCTGGCATCAAATACGGGATGCGGCCGAAGATTCACGCCAACGAGATGGCTGTCTCTGGCGGTGTGCAGGTCGGTGTGAAATATGGAG
>JAFXMW010000097.1 GCA_017530105.1 Bacteroidales bacterium | reverse complement strand
TGTTTATGCCATATCAGCATTTCTTTATGTTCCATGACGTTACTTGGGCTCGGCAGAGCAAGCAAGCTTTCTCTGCTCTCGCTTTGCGTAACGTTCGGCATCTTGTCCACATCCCTGTCTCGCCGTAGCCCGCTACGTCTTCGCCAGCGATGCGGCCAATCTGCTCGAAACAAATACTAATCTGCCATAAACCCTAATGACCGATTTGGGTTAAAGATGGATGACAGAGCTGCTACAGGGATAAGAAAACTTAAATAAAGTTAAAAAAGTGCAACAGAACCGATACTTGTGTGTCATAACAAAAAAGTGAACCGAAATATTAACCCATCATGAATAAAAAAGTACTCTTGCCATTGCTGGCACTTTGTTTTTGGCTTGGCTCACCCCGATCAGGCGTGGGGCAGTCTTTTGATTTTGCATCGGCAAATATTGGTATGCCGTACACAGATATGCATTCACTAATCCGTACAATAGATGACACATCGGCGTTGGTGTATTATTACGATTACAGTGCCGACAGCGGTGTAATAGCACGGGTTGGACTGAACCTTTCTTGCAGGAAGGCACTCCTTCCCAAAGGATGCAGGGTTAACGACATGCGTATTACAGGAAACAATGTTTACTTCTGCGGCCATTTGCAAGCAGACCCAATCATCGGCCACATCAAATTGAGCGATTTCGGAACCACCACCCGAACGGTTACCTTGTATAAGGTAGACAATAACTATGTGACTAATCTAAACAGAATGGTGGCCTATACCACCGATAGAGACACCCAAAAGGTGGTAATAGTAGGTGATGTAATATTTACCGAACATCCTGATTCATCTAATTTTCCATGTCCATACGATACAACATACTATGATTCTGTACTTTGTGATTCGGTGCATTTTTTCTATTACAATTGTATCAGTTCCATTGTCTTGGAAGTCAATTTCCGTGGTAATACACGTTATTCAGACCGATATGTTGCAACGACCAAAATCCCTTCGCATCTTGAATTAATAAGCGAGGTAGTGGAGACTCAGGATAATGTTGTATTTATAGGCTATTACACCAACCACCACACCACCATTATCCATAGATGTGACAAGGACAATGTATTAAACAGTCTATTTAATGTTCATTGGTGCTACTGGGGGATAGACGAGGGACATTCAAACTACCACGGATGTGTGATGAAAGGCGACACGATAGCGGTGTCGTCCCTGTCGACATTCAATGATGCATCAGGGTTGCAGCAGTTCTCCACCAATATCAGGGTGTTTAATATATTTAATATGGATAATATCAGTGCGCAGCGGGTGCCGCTTAACACCAAGTCGGAGCCGTATGACATGGTGTACATGATAGAAGACAAACAACTTGTACTGCTGCAGGACATCTACCTTCCTACACTGTCAAGCGTGCAGAACTCATTTTTATATGTCAATCCGTATTCAAAATACACTGTGTATTCTAAATGCTGGTATGAATCATACAAGAATTGGACATTCAATTGCCTCAGCAGGCTGACCGATACGGTTTATGTGGCTTCGGGTGGAGAGTATTGGTGTTTGAAAGATATTTATCCTTTGACACCTGATTCCTGTTACAAGACCGATGCTATCGAGATAACGCCAATTGAAACAGTGAAATATGCAAAAGAGACGGATACTTATTATCACCGATCAAATTTTGTAGGTTTTCTTTATCGTCGCTCATCGTATGAGAATGAAATATTAACCCCATCATGCATTATCAACAATTAATATCACTTCATCATGAAAAAAATAGCTCTTGTTATCAGTTTTCTTGTTCTTTTTTGCACCTTGGGCGCACAAGACACTATTTATCCTTTTGCCGAGAATTATCCTTTCTTTAAAGATACTGCATATCGTGTGATGGATACGGGTGAATGGAGATTGTATTATTATTTCTCGAGTGCGATACGTGCAGTTGAACACAAAAACGTACAGGCCGTTGTGACAGGATTGGCAATACCATATCGTTTCGGAACCAGGAGTACTATAGCAATAAATAGACCTGATACTATTTCCGTGCGGGGGGCAATTATACAAATTGTAGATAGTGATTACAGCAATCCAATAATACATTTTACCAATCCTGTTGTATGGAATTACAATGAGACACCTCCTGTCCGTCCTTACGACTGCTATCTTGCATATAGAAGTTCAACAGAATGTGGCGATATGGACACGGTGCTGGAGGCCTATTCTTTGTATTTTAATTATCCGATTGTAGTTAGTGGTAATGTATTTGTAGGATATATCCGTAATATCGGTGACCACACAACTTTATCCAATGATGGAGAGGGAGCTTTTTTCCCTAGCCGCTTTAATATGCATGAAGAATGTTATTCACAATATCCTTATCCAGCGGGGCTGGAATATTGGTATAATGAGAATGGAACCTTTGATTGTCTTGGTGATGGGCCTAATTATGATATCTTTGGTTTTAGTCCTGCAACCATTATTTGCCCTATTTTTTCGAGTCTCGACACGGACAGTTTCTCCTGCCCGGAGGTGGAGGGATTGGCTTTTGCGGGGATGAATGCGGGGGATCCCACCCTGATGTGGGACACTGCCAGCGAGCATGATTTGTACCAGCTGGCCTACGGCCCGTATGACGCACCTATAGACAGTCTGCGCGTGGTGGAGACTCGCGAGCGGTTTGCGGAGTTGTTTGACCGGACATTGAGCGAGGACATTTATTATCAGGCGCGCCTTCGTGCCAGATGTCATCACCGTTGCCCGGTACACGACACGGTGATGTGGACCGCATGGAGCGAGCCGGTGTTCTTCTACACAGGCGACAGCATGCCGGACACTACGCACCAGCAGCCCATTGGCATAGCCCCCGTGGGGACGGGAGTGCCCTTTGCCATAGTGCCGAACCCCGCTGCAGTGGGGCGTATGCCCGATGTGGTGATAGACCCCGGGGTGGCGATGCAGGGGTTGACGCTGACACTGCACGACGGCGCAGGGCGTGAGGTGCTGCACATGGCAGTCCGTAGCCACCGTTTTGCCCTGCCTGTGGGTGGGTTGCCCGCAGGGGTGTACACTGCCACCCTCGCGTCACCCCGAGGAGTCACCACTCTCCGTATGGTGATAGAGTGATAGTAACAGAAAAAGACGAGCATGAGTGACGGATTTCCTATATCGGCGCACATCGTATGAGAATGAATTTTTATTCCCGTCTTGCATTATCAACAGTTAAAACCACATCATTATGAAAAAAATCCCCCTTGTTATCATTTTTTTTGTCCTTTTTTGCACCATGCGCGCGCAGGATACGGTGTACCCTTTCACTGCCAATTATCCAATATATTGCAACACGGATGCTATTCATTATGTAGGTAATTACTTTTGCGGCGGGGAGAATGGTGCCATGGTTCCGATGTTGATTCCAGATGAGTTGTGGGACACGGCTACACGGATGTGGCATATGAATAGACTTGTTGCAGTCAGGTATTGTCTGCCACCTAATACGCTTACAGCAGTCAACGGTGTTGCAATATCATATCGGTTTCCTTCCCATCGAGGGTCGCAAATCACTCTTCATGGTGTGCTGGTTACATTTGAAGGAAATGACTATGAACATCCCAATATTTTTCGGACGACAAACTGTGCGGTTCGTGGCATGACGAATAACTACCATATTGCATTGGACTACGAATCAGATTGCGGTATGCTTGATACGATTTTAGATGCTTACTCTTTCTTTTTTGATTCTTCGATATATGTAACCGACACTTTTTTTGTTGGATTGTGGTTGAGTACAATTTGTCCTGGAGCAGGATTAGCAGACGAGGCCGTTCCAATGTTAGTATGTTTGGACGAAAATGTAAGCAATCAGTGTCAATATTGTAATTCCCTTTATCTTTATACTACTGCAATGGAAGACTCGTCAATAATATTCACGAGAATGGACAATATAAGCAAGGATACATATTTTCCGTTTTGTCCCATCCTTTCAATTCCAGACACTGACAGTTTCTATTGTCCGGAGGTGGAGGGATTGGCTTTTGCGGGGATGAACGCAGGGTATCCCACCCTGTTGTGGGACACTGCCGGAGAGCATGAATTGTACCAATTGGCTTACGGCCCTTATGACGCACCGGTTGACAGCCTCCGCGTGGTGGAGTCCCGAGAGAGGTTTGTGGAGCTGTTTGACCGGACATTGAGCGAGGACATTTATTATCAGGCGCGCCTTCGTGCCAGATGTCATCACCGTTGCCCGGTACACGACACGGTGATGTGGACGGGGTGGAGCGAGCCGGTGTTCTTCTACACAGGCGACAGCATACCGGACACCACGCACCAGCAGCCCATAGGCATAGCCCCAGTCTCCGCAAGGATGGCTTTTGTGTTGGCTCCCAATCCAACGCATGGCAGCGTTACGTTGACTTTGGAGGAAATGCCAGTGGCGGGAACGACACTGGTAATGCATGACGGTGCAGGGCGAGAGGTGCTGTACAAGGTGTTGCATGAGCGTGTGACGATAATAGAAACGGATAAATTAAGTGCTGGGGTGTACACCGTGACGGTGTCCAATCCCCGTGGCTCTGCCACTCGTCGTTTGTCGGTGGAATAGAGACTTATTGCTTTTCGATAGTAACCGGGGCTGTCCCGCTGACAAGGTATTTCTTCCCGTCGGCGAGGTTGAGGCATATCCAACGGGTACGCCGTTTTTCGATGGCAATAAAATGATGCTCCGGGCGGGCGGTGATGTGGAAATGTGTTCCTGGGGCGAGGTTGTTGAGGGTGATGTCGTCCGACGGGGTGTAGTCGGGGTCGTAGTGCCGGAGCTGGGCGTCAATCTGTTTCTCGATGGTGCGGCTGAGGGGTATGCGTGCGGTGTAGCGTCGCAAGAGGACGGATACGTCGGTAGGGAAGAGGGGGAGGTAGAGGTTTATCAGACGGGCGTAGTTGGCTTGCCACTCATGGCCGTGGGGCTGGATGGAGTTTTTGTATTGCAGCCAGGTGTCGAGGTGAGCCATCTCGTGCAGCAGCACTAAAAGGAAATGGTACGAGTTGAGATTTCCGTTGATACTGATTTCATGGAAGGGGTGCCCTTGCCGAGGCCAACGGTAGTCGCCCAGTTTGGAGTACCGCTCGCGGGTGATGTGGAGGTAGATGCTGTGTTGCGCTATGTATTCGAAAATGGGGTCGACGGCTCCGGCAGGCAGGTATTTGCGCAGGGTGTTTTTGTAGCTGTCAATATAGGATTGTTCCATCTTCGGTTGTGGTGTGCTGCGGTGTGGTGTAGGTGAAAGTGGGGCAGTCGCAGTGGCGGCGCTTGCGGTGTTTGGGCATGTGCACGCCCTTGTTGCTGCAGGCCGTAAGGAAGGCCAGCAGCAACAGGGTGAGCAGAGTGAACGACAGGTTTCGTCGAGTATGTTTCATGCCCTTTTAACGCGAATGGACTGCTTTTATTGTGTCGAGTTTGACGGGGGAGGTGAAAATGCGGTCGCGGGTGACGTAGCGGTCGAAAAAGAAGAGGGCAAAAGCAACCACCAGCATGGCGAGGATTCCGGCAAGGCCGCAGGCTCCGTCGAGGAGGTCGTTGAATCGGTCAAGACCGACAAAGAACATTGTTGTGCCTGCTACCGCGTTGCAGGTGCCGTGCATGATGGCTGCCACAATGACAGAGCCGCTCTTGATGCGGAAATACTGTATTATGCAACTCATGAGGATGCAGACTACCACCATCATGAGGACTCCCCATTGCGGATGCTGGGGGTAGTTGTGGCCCATGAGGATGAGTGGTGCATGCCACAGTCCCCAAATGATGCCGATGAGGGCAGCGCTGCCGAGAAACGACTTCCCTTTAAACTGGCTGAGCACGTAGCCCCGCCAGCCCACTTCCTCGCCGAAGGCAAAGAAGGCGTTGATGGTGGCTCCCGCCAACATGCCCGACAGGAGGGTGAATGCCACCACTCCTGCAGGACCGATGCCCAGCGACTTGCTGAGCGTCTGCATGGCTTCGGTGTGGATATCGATGCCGCTTATCCAATGGGTAAACAGCAGCGTGAGCACTGTGACTACAGGGAATGTAAGCCAGCCGACGAACCACCAGCGGTTGACCTTCCAGCTGATGCCGATACCGCGTAACAGGGGCTCTTTGTTAGCCTTCTGGCAGATGAGCGTCGTCACCAAAGGAATGAACATACAGAGGGATACCAGCCAGGGGGCAGCGCCCGAAAAGGAGGCAACTTTGGTGCCCGACAGATATAAGGCCAAGCCTGCGGCCCAGATGAGACCGAAGGCTATGGCGATATAAAGCTTGACATTTTTCATGATATTGTTTCCTTATTTGTTCGGAGTACTCTGAGTATTCGGAGTACTCCGATTGTTCCGATATTATTTTGAGAACATGACCTTCTCGCTGTTGAACATGCGGGTAAGCCCCCAGATGGCTATGCCGGTGTAGACGATGTTGGAGCCAAGGGTGATGAGCAGGGCGGTCCAGTTGAGCGAATGTGCAAAGACATCGGCCATCACCTGTATGGAGTTGTAGAAGGGGATGAAGTAGCTGACGAGGCTGTGTACGGTCTCGGTCTGGAACATGGGCAGCAGTCCGGCCAGCATGATGATGAGCATAAAGGGGGTAATCATGGTGCCGGCATTCTTCACATCCTTGGCCAGAGCCGAGAGCAGGCTGATGGCTGAGGCCATGACCAGCACCGAGGCAAAGATGACCAACAGCAGGGCGGCGTAGTCGCTGGTGGTGTAGTTGAAGGGGATTTCAATGCCGTTGCTGTCGGCCTGTATCATATTGGGCAGCGAGAGCGCAATGCCGATGAAACTGCTGATGCCGCTGAGCAGTGCGATGCAGCTGAGGGAGACGATTTTGCCGATAGCCAGCTCGTTGCGTCGCATGGGGGTGACGAGGAGGGTGGCAATGGTGCCGCGCTCCTTTTCACCGGCGATGCTGCTGGGGGCTATGGCCATCACACCGCTGAAGAGCATCATGATGATGAGCATGGGGAGCAGCTTCGAGAGGATGTCGCCCAGCACTTGGTCGTCGCTGGCCTGGTTGAAAGTCTGTTCCTCCTCGTCGGCGCGGTTGATGTCGAAACGGTTGGCCATGCCGTCCTCATAGGCGTTGAGAGCCGTCTCCATGATGGTGAACACACGGTCGGAGGCGTTGTTGAGTGAGTTGTAATAAATCTCCACGTTGGGCGCAGGCTGTCCGCCAGCGGGGTCGTAATTGGCCACAAGAGCGTCGAAGTCAGCAGGGAATCGCATTGCTATGGCGTTGATTTCTTTGTCCTGCAGAGCGTCGATGTCGGCCTGGCTGACGGGTTGCTGCACGACGACCATGCTGCTGTCGAGCGAGGCGAGGAGGGGTGCCACGCTTGGAGGCAAATTCTCCACGCGGACGGTTACGACATCCTGCTCGCCCTGGGTCTCCATATTTCGGATGCCGACACCCATGAGGCTATAGATAAGATAGATGAGCAGACCGGGCATGATGACGGTGGTGAACACCAGCTGGCGGTCGCCAAAGAAACGGGCAAATTCCTTGCGGATGATGGTCCAGGTGTTGTTACGCTTTTTCATTCTTCGTCTCCTTTCTGTGCTTTGTAAAGTTCAAAGAATCGGTCTTCGATAGTGAGGCCGTTGCAGACCTCTTCGAGGGTGCCGCAGGCCGACAGGCGGCCGTCGATGATGATGCCTACGCGGTCGCAGAGGCGTTCCACCAGACTGAAGATGTGGGTGGAGAGGATGATGGTTTTGCCTTCGGAGCGGAGCTCTTGCAGGTAGTCGGTCACGGTGCGGGCGGTGATAACGTCGAGGCCGTTGGTGGGCTCGTCGAAGATGATGATGTCGGGGTCGTGAACCAGCGAGATGACGATGCTCACCTTCTGCTTCATGCCTGTTGAGAGGTTGGCCACCTTCACCTCGGCAAACTTGTCTATGCCGAAGCGGGCGAAGAGCGCCTTCTTGCGGCGGGCTGCGGCCGCGGGGTCTACGCCGTGCAGTTCGCTGAAAAAGTCGAAGAGATAGTTGGGAGTGAAGAAGTCCTCCAGCTTCAGTTCGCTGGTGAGGAAAGCAATCTTCCCGCGTACCTCTTCGGGCTGGCCGACGATGCTGCTTTCGTCCACCCAAGCGTCCCCTTTGTCGGGTTTGATGAGGGTGGCGAGCATACGGAGGGTGGTGGTTTTGCCTGCCCCGTTGGGACCCAGCAGGCCGAAAATCTCGCCCCGGTTGGCGGTGAGGGTCAGATTGTCGACAGCCACCTTGCGGCGTTGGTTGGTGCGCTCCAGACGTTGCTGTTTGCGCGACAGGGTGAAGGTCTTGCTCAGGCCTTCGATGCGTAGGATTTCTGACATGATATTATTGTTTTCTGTTTTTCTGATTCGATTTGCCCATGCCCAACACCGCCCAGCGGACGAAGGGTATACGCCTCAGCAACTCATAGATGGCGGGCGAGAGGGTGAAGACGGCCACCAAGAGGATGAGATAGTCCGCCACGGGGGGCAAGGGAGTGTAAAGTTTAAGCATATAGCCGAGGGCGGCGATAACGAGGTAGTGGACAATGTAGATGCCGTAGCTGCTGCGGGTCATATAGGAGGCGAAAGGCGTGGTGCGGTCGCCCCAGGCCTTGAAGCATCCCAGCATGGCGAGGATGGCCAGCCAGGCAAAGAGGTTGGTGCTCCAGTGCATCAGATAGAGCGGGGCAGTGTTGTCCTCGCCCCAAGTGGCGCAGGAGAGCAACGCCCCCGCGAACACGGCGGGGAAAAGAAACAGGCGGGCATGGCGTGCCAGGAAGTTCTGCACACTGTCGCGCGAGAAGAGATAATAGCCCATGACGAAGGGGACGAAATAGGCAGCCGGACGGTAGAGGTTCCACAACCCTTGGGCGCTGTGTTCGGCGGGGTGGGGGATGGAGCCCTGTGCCCCTGCCCAAATAAGGAGGAAACCGCCCACCAGCAGGAGCGCCAAACGGCAGGGCTTGGACCAGCCTCGTGTGGACTGCAGCAGACGGCCAACGGCATTGTACAGGCGGTCGCGCTCAATGGCGATAATAATAATCAGCAGCAAGCAGAACACCCACAGCTCTTGGATAAACCACAGCGGGCCGATGCCTGAAAAAGCACATGCCATATAACGGATAGGACCGGCGGGGATGGAGGCAATCTGATTGGGAATGCCCTGCGCCACACCCGCTATCTGGGTGTTGAAATAGCCCGTCATCCATTGGAAGACAAACAGGCCTATCGTGGCAGGGACAAGCAGCTGGCGGGTGCGTTTCTTGAACCATTGTCCTTTTGTGGATTTCTGAAGGGCATAGCGGCTGCTGATGCCCGCCACCAGGAAGAGCAGCATCATAAACCATGGGTAGAGGATGTACATGATGGCGTCCTGCGGCTGGGCCTTGGGGTTGTCCACCCAGCCCCCGATGCCGCCAAAGACCCCCTTGTTGTTGTAGAAATAGACCACATGGTAAAGCAGCACCAGAAGCACTGTCACCCAGCGGATGTTGTCGAGGAAATGTTTTCTATTCATAATAGTTTACGCAGTTTATTTTCAACGATACAATAGGTGACACCAAATGGTATCATAAGGATAATGACAGCAATCGTCATCACTGTTTCGGTCACCACATCCGGCCACAGAATGGCGGCGGAGATGGCAGCAAAGAGAAGTGCAATGATGATCGTACTCACTCCTGACGAGATATAACGTAAGCCGTTGGGGTCGGGACCGTAGACAATGCGCACCCATTTCCAGCGGCCGTCGACGCGGCGAACGGTATAGTTGTAATTGTGTTGTGGGTTAAGGATAAAGTAGATAAGCATGCCGCAGGTCACCAACTCGATGAGAATGAAAATCAAGGGTAACACAATATGCATTTCCTTTTGAGAGGTCGACCCAGTCAAAGGGCCGCCGTGTGGCAGAGTTGCCAGGAGCACTGTTTGCGCCAGCAGTATGCCTACCGAGGCAAAAAGCAATATGCGGAAGATGGATTTATTGCGTTCTTTCATGGTAGGTTAACTGTTATTTGCACTCCTATTAGCCATTGCTATTTTCACCGACATCCACATCACCACAGCAACCGTCAAGACACTCAATACAACGATACACCATCCAGCGGGAATCCTGTCGAACAGTGGTGCACCAAGTTTATCCATGATGTCGACGGCAACGGCCAATGTCAAGAACAGGCTCATGGCCCCCATCATGATGTAGCCGTATCCGTGGGGGTCGATGGCGTCATGCTCGTCTTTCTTTATTCTCCGCTCGCGGATGTCAAGTTTCAGATTCATTGTTTTTCCTGGCCGGACAAAGGTATACACTACTGCCAACAATGCAATCACCTCGGGCAGTGTCCTGAATATCAAGTGCGATACCTTCTCACCTCCCATCGGCATCTTGACAATGAACCACACATTCGATGCCAGGCAGATGACGGTAGCCAATGCCAGCAAGATGTATCCTATGGTTCTGCGTTGCTCCATTATTTGCATTTTCTATCTGGTTTGTAAGTAAACTGATAAACGTTGTTTTCTCCGCCTATGGTGATTGTTTTTGAGGTTGGGAATCCCTCAGCATCATAAGTGTATGAACATTGACCATTGCCCGATACCAGAGTTGTCATATTATTCTCGCACCAGCAAGAGGCATAACCGAGAAACAGGACGCTGTTGCCAAGCACTCCCTCGAATATCATATTTGTTATGCACATGGTCTCCATCCCCATTGGGAAATGCATTGGGTTAGGATTGTTGTCGTACTGCATGTTGTTGATGAGAGATTGTCCATCACATGTTATGGAGGTGACATTGCCACCATTCCATTCGAATAGATAGGAGCTGGTCTCCACACTACCGTCGTCCTTGGTCTTGTTTGCATGCACAGTCGACACACAACCGTTGTCTGAGTAAGAATAGACCAGCTCACATGGTACAATCTCGTCATAGGTTTGTGGGCATAGGTTCCCCGTTGCCCTCATTGGTAGCATGAAGGTTTGACGCTTTAGTCGCCCGTCCTCGCCATAGTGGTAATGCATCGCGCCATCGGTGTAGACCCTACCCGCGCCATCGCAGGGATAGACACTCGCTAAGTGGCCGCCTTCATATTCAAGAATGGTGCGGCCAAGTGACGTTCCGTCATACATCGTGCAACTGATTTCTTTCAGCAAGTCGCCATCCCAAGCGAAGTCGTAGGTCAGGTAGTCTAATGTACCCACGCAGTGGACAATGCGGCTAATCTTCTTTACGGGCCACATCTCTGTCGTGTCTGAGTAACCTCCTTCAGTTGGTGGGTCTTTGTGACAACTGACGACCATCGTTGCAAGCACTGCAAGCAGTGTATAATAAATCATGTTTCGTTTCATGTGGAAAAGATTTAGAAATACTGTATTATTTTCCTGTATTCTTGTTTTTTTCAAATTTCACTCTCTATCCTTTTGTAAATACCCTAAGTTACAATAATTCTTATTTCTGAATACTCTTATACATCGACCAAAACATCACCACTATCGCGACTATACAGAATGCGAGGATGGCAATGGTGGAAGTCATGCTTCCAAACGGGTCCCATCCTGTGTTTTTGAGAACCTCGATATTGATTATTAAGACTAAGGTCAGTGCTGCCACGCCCAGCGTAATGTAGCGGTAGCCTGCGGGGTCGATGAGACTCTGCGTGGTTGCCTGATCCTTCCCTTTCAATAGCGGCTTGGAGTCGGGATGGGTAAAAGCCCATACCGACGGGACCAATAGTGCCACTTCCGCCAGCATAAAGACTACTATGCGGATTCGGGCATCTGCGCCTTCCGGCATTCTGATGAGGTTCCAAACAACCGACATCAAGCAGGCCACACCTGCCAGTGCCAGCAATACAATTCCTATGATTCTACGACGTTCCATGATTATTATTACTATTCTGTGACAAACTTCAAGATGTCCTCCTCGCTATATGCTGCCGAGGTGATGCGGCGCAGCTCTTTCCCGTTCTCGAAGAGGATGACCACGGGGATGGTCAGCGTGTTGTATTCCTTTGCAATCGTCCGGCACTTGTCAATGTCCACTTTGATAAAACGGTAATCCTTGCCTACCTGTTTGCTGACATTCTCCAGACGTGGATACAGCAGCCTGCAGGGACCGCACCATGTGGCCGTCATCATGCAGACGGTTTTCCCGTGTGCGATGGCACTGCGGAACCCGATGGAGTCTACCTCCTCCAGCGTGGTGGTGGGCTTCTGCATCAGACCAGTGGTGTCGCCACTGATGACAGGTTGCCCGTCGGCTCCCATGCTGAGGCTCACCATCCCTTGCTCGTCGGGGATGGCAAAAAAGGTGTCGTCCACTTTGCCGGCAGTTACTGAGACCAGCCTGTTTACTATCCGCATGGACTGCATGCCCTTCATCGTCATGGTCATCTCTTCCCGCACGGGCAGTCCCCATGGCAGTTCCTCGTTCAGGCTGTAGTGGAAGGGGATGTGGTAGGTGGTGTCTAACCATACGGTGGAGCTGATAGTGGCGGCTTCGGTTTCGTTCTCATACTGCACCTTCAGGCAGGTGTGGCCGTCCACCACTTCTGGCTCGTCGGCAATGTCGAACAGGGGTACGCCCATCGTGTCGGGGTCGATGTCGTGCGACATCAGGATGGGCTTGCCCATCATGGCGTTGATGGTGTATTGCTTCTTCTCCTTGGCAAGGTAGAGGGTGCGCAGCTTGTTCTG
>JAFXMW010000096.1 GCA_017530105.1 Bacteroidales bacterium | reverse complement strand
GCTCGGTGTTGATGAAAAAGATGTTACGCTGGAAGCCAGCTTCACAAATGATCTCGGCGCTGACTCTTTGGACACTGTTGAATTGATTATGGAACTTGAGAAGGAATTTGACATCCAGATTCCCGATGAAGAGGCTGAAAAGATTGTTACCGTTGGTGACGCTGTCTCATTCATTGAAAACGCTCAGAAATAATTAAATTCGCCCGCTTCAGTACAATGAATCTGAAACGTGTTGTAGTCACTGGTCTCGGCACACTTACTCCTGTAGGAAATAACGTATCACAATTTTGGGATTCATTATTGCGAGGGGTAAGTGGTGTCGGCCTGATTACACATTTCGACGCCAGTAACCTAAAATGCCAGATAGCGGCAGAAGTAAAAGGTTACGATGCTGCAGACTACTTCGACAGGAAAGAGGTACGAGTACTGGACTTATTCACACAATACGGGTTGGTGGTGGTGGATGAAGCCATCAAAGACTCTGGGCTTGATGTGGAGAAGTTGAATCGTGACCGTGTAGGAGTAGTATTCGGCACAGGGATGGGAGGGTGCCAATCGTTCCAAGACGAATTGTTTTCATTTGTCGAAGGGCATTATGTGCCCCGTTTCAGTCCATTTTTTATTACCAAGACCATTGGAGATATCTGCGCTGGGCAGATATCTATCAAATACGGGTTCCGCGGACCAAATTACTGCACAACGGCGGCGTGTGCGTCGTCGGCAATATCCATTGCCGATGCGTTGATGCTGATACAACTTGGGAAAGCGGACATAATGGTTACCGGCGGCAGCGAAGCGGCGATAATCCCAAGCGGAATAGGGGGATTCTCGTCGATGCGTGCATTGTCGCTCCGTAACGACGACCCTGCCACTGCCTCGCGTCCTTTTGATAAAGATCGTGATGGATTTGTGTTGGGTGAGGGTGCTGGAGCCTTGATACTCGAGGAGCTGGAGCACGCCAAGGCACGCGGAGCCAAGATATATGCCGAAATCACCGGATGCGGACTTTCAGCCGATGCCTACCATATAGCGGCTTCACATCCCGAAGGGGCTGGAGCAATGCTTGCAATGCAGCAGGCTGTCGAGAGTTCGGACATGCAATTGACGGATGTTGACCATATTAATACTCATGGTACGTCCACACCCATCGGTGATATTTCTGAACCACGTGCAGTAGTATCACTTTTTGGCGAACATGCCGAGAAAATCACTCTCAACTCCACCAAATCAATGACAGGACACCTGCTTGGAGCCGCGGGAGCGGTAGAGGCTATCGCCACCGTTTTGACGGTGAAAAACAATGTGGTGCCACCCACCATCAATCATTTTACCGACGACCCAGACATTGCCCCACTTGACTTTTCCTTCAATAAAGCCACGGACCGTCGTGTGGATTTCGCCCTCAGCAATGCCTTCGGCTTTGGCGGACACAATGTCTGCCTGGCATTCCGAAAATATTAAAGATGCTGAGTTTCTTTCGCAACAAGAGGGGAGAGAATAAGGAGTTTTACCTTTTTTTTAAGAACCTGCTGGGGTTTACCCCCCGCAATATTCAATTGTATCAGATAGCTTTCATCCATAAGTCCAAATCCCTGGATATGGGGAAGGGACACCGGGTGAACAATGAACGGCTGGAGTATTTAGGCGATGCCGTGTTGAGTGCTATTGTGGCCGATTATCTGTACAAGAAATACCCCAATCAGGGTGAGGGCTATTTAACCGAGATGCGTTCGAAATTGGTGAGCCGCGCCAACCTGAACAAGTTGGCACAGAAGATAGGGCTCTCCCAACTAATACAATACAACCGCATGTCGCAGGGGGTGTTTAAATCGATTGACGGGGATACTTTCGAAGCACTTGTCGGAGCCATTTACCTGGAAAAGGGCTATAAATTCACCCGTCACGTTGTCATTGACAAAATAATCAACATCCATGTGGATGTTGATGCCATGGCACAGACCGATTGGAATTTTAAAAGCAAACTGATTGACTGGGGACAGAAGAATCACCGTAAAATCAGCTTTGAGGTGGAGCGGGTGATGTATCAGGGAAAGGAGAGCCGCCGGCAATATGATGTGAGAGTGAAAGTGGACAATACCCCAGCAGAACATGCCATAGAATATTCTATCAAAGCCGCTGAGCAATTGGCAGCTGAGAAGACCTATAAGAAATACCAGGAACAGGGTATTATCAACACTACACCTAACGAAGGCTAAACCGAATTGACACAGCCTCGAGGGAACAGTGACTATGGCGTATCGGAGGGTGCAATTCTATTCTTTATTTCATGAGTGAATGGAATAAAGTGAAAGTGTGGACATATTGACGGCATAGCAGCTAAGGGATAGGATTGGCCTGTGGTTTCTTTTTAAAAAGATGTGGAAAAGCCACACCGATTCATTTCGTTTCGCCAGAATACAAAAAAATGACTTTTTTTACTGCGAAACATAATAAAATATGCCAAATGGAGTTATTAATTTTCTAAAAGCAGAAGAATCTTCCATTGCTTTTAATGATAAGACATAATTGTTAAGAACAGTAGATATAAACTTGATGAAAAAGATATTGTTTATCCTGCCGATAGTTGCCCTACTTGGATTGTCGTTGCCATGCAAAGCACAAATCGTTGTTGGAAATCAGGAATACGACATTGACTATCTCACTCCCAAGACTTATGAGATAGGCGGAATCACCTTTCAGGGTGCCGAAAATTACGATACCCGCATGATTCTGTTGATAGCAGGACTGCAGGTAGGAGACCAGATTCGAGTGCCGGGAGACAAGCTTGCAACAGCAGTAGACCGCCTATGGAAACAAGGTCTATTCGAGGATGTGCAGATATATGTCACACGTATACAAGGAGACAAGATATTCTTTGAAATAGAACTGCGCAGCCGCCCCAAACTCAGTATGTTCAAGATTAGAGGGGTAAAACGCAGTGATGAGACGAAATTGAAAGAGGAGGTAAAGATTGTATCGGGCGACGTGGTGACAGAGAACCTTTTGACCACAGCACGCAACCGAATTCGTGCCTATTATTTGGAGAAAGGGTACACCAATGTTGCAGTTTCCTCATTCACCGAAGTGGACACCATTGTGTCTACCGGCAAGGAGAATAAGGTGAATGTCATTTTTGAAGTAGATCCTGGCAAACGGGTGAAAATAGATTCCATTGTTTTCGAAGGGAACAAGGAGGTGAGTTCCAACAAGCTGATGCAGCAGATGAAGAATACCCACGATGTGAACTATTTCAAGAAGATGTACTTCTGGACATCGGGATTCTGGAAAACATCCAAGTATCAGGAGTCAAAATACCGTGAGGATTTGGAAAGTATTATCACTTACTATAACGAAAATGGCTACCGCGACGCACGCATCTTGTGGGACACCATTTACCTTGTGAAACACGACACGATAACAAAGGAGTCGAAACAAGACCGCTTGATGATAAGAATCAAGATTTATGAAGGCAATAAGTTTGTTTTCCGCAACATCTCTTTTACGGGCAATACTATCTATCCTTCCGACTTGCTGTCGAAACACCTGCGAATAGCCAAGGGCGACCCCTACAACCGTACACTGCTTGAAACCAACCTGCGCTATAATCCGTCGGGTACGGATATCAGTTCCATGTATATGGACAACGGCTATTTGTTCTTTAAAGCCACGCCGGTAGAAGTGGGTGTGGAGAACGATTCTATAGACATTGAAGTCCGTATTTTTGAAGGGAAACAAGCTCGTATACGGAATGTAATAGTGGAAGGCAACACGTTGACTAACGACCGCGTCATTATGCGAGAGTTGCACACCCGTCCGGGCGACCTCTTCAGCCGTGACGCCATCCTACGCAGCCGCCGCGAACTGGCCACACTGGGTTATTTTAAAGAGGAATCGATTATGCCTGATGCCAAACCCAATGAAAAGGACGGCACCGTGGACATCGTGTACAAAGTGGAGGAAGGCAACACAAGCCAAATACAACTTCAAGGTGGTTACGGTAGCGGAATGCTCATCGGTCAAATAGGACTGACATTGAGTAATTTCTCTGTCCGCAACATTTTCAACAAAAAGGCATGGAAACCTCTACCTGCCGGTGATGGACAGAAATTATCTATCAACGCCATCACCAACGGCACTTATTACTATTCCTTCAGCGGCTCATTCACCGAACCTTGGCTTGGGGGACGCAGACCGCAGTCGCTTAGCGCGTCGATATACCACCACTACCTTAGCAATGGATTTTGGTATAAGACAGACAACAGCAAATACGGCAATCTCCGAATCAGCGGTGCCGCAATATCCCTTACCAAGCGCCTGAAATGGCCTGATGACTACTTTATCATTTCCCATACCCTTTCATACAAACACTATAATCTGCATAATTATTCCCTGTTCTCTGGCACATCTTTTACCGAAGGGAAAGCCAACGATTTGTCATACGGCATTACCATCAGCCGAAATTCACTTGACTCACCTATCTTTGCACGCAGTGGCTCAGAAGTCTCCATTTCATGCTCCGCCACACCTCCCTACACTGCCATCAGTGGCAGAAATGTGACAAATGTTACAGAACAGGATAAATTCCGCTGGACTGAGTATTTCAAAATCAACATGCGAGGTTCCTGGATGCTGAACTTAGTTGGGGACTTGGTGCTCAATGCCAAAGCGCGCTTCGGCTGGATGGGCTTTTACAACAAAAATATCGGACTGTCACCCTTTGGCCGCTATTTTGTAGGAGGCGACGGTCTGCAGGCTTACGCATACGATGGACGTGAAATCATTCCGCTGAGAGGTTATGAGAACAGCAAACTGAGCCCACAGGAAGGTGCCTCCATCTTCACCCGATACACACTTGAAATACACCAGCCTATCATTGAAAGTGCCAGTGCCACCATCTGGTTACTCGGTTTTCTCGAAGGGGGCAACAGTTGGTACAGCGTAAAAGATTTCCAACCATTCAACATCTATAACTCCGCAGGACTGGGTGTGAGGGTATTTATGCCCATGTTTGGATTGATTGGTGTTGACTGGGGCTACGGTTTTGACGGGGGTAATATTGGTGGCTCACACATCCACTTAAGTATAGGACAAAGTCTTGACTAACGTATAGAAAAAACTACTAATAACAAATAGCACATGCGGAAACTGATACCTATACTATTACTGACGATATTAGCCCTGCCCGCCGGGGCGCAGAAATATGCTTGTGTCAATACCGAGTATATCATGAGCAATGTGCCAGAATACAACCAAGCCTTAAACAAAGTCAACAAGTATGTGGAAGAATGGCGTAGCGAACTTGAGACCAGACAAGCAGAAGTGGACGAACTACGACAACAATACCAACAGGAGTCATACCTGTTGCCCGAAAACCTGAAACAAAGGCGGCAAGACGAAATACGGACAAAAGAAGCCGACCTCCGAAGCCTGCAACAACAACGTTTCGCACCGGGAGGAGACTTGGATCAGAAACGCGCTGAACTTCTCAAGCCTGTCCAAGACCGTGTATATAATGCTATCGAACGCGTGGCAAGGGAAAAGAACTATGCATTTGTGTTTGATCGGGCCACATCCGCCACTGTGTTATATGTGGCCGAAAAGTACGACATCAGCAACCAAGTGCTGGAGATGCTGGGAGTAAAGCTCGGTAGCTCTGCCTCGCCCGACGGTGCAGGGGCCTCATCAAGCCAGTCCAACAGAAACGGCTCGGCTCAAGGCAATGACCAAAAACGTATCGACAAAAAATAAATGCAGTAACATTCAACAAATTAAATAATAACAAACAAAAACTGATATAATTAAGATGAAAAAAGGACTTATTGTAGTAGTATTGGCTTTGCTGGCTTTCGGAGGCAACGCCATGGCTCAGAAAAACATTAAACTTGGCCACATCAATTCTAACGACCTTATGCAGATAATGCCTGGACGCGACTCAGCGCAGGCTGCCTTGCAAAAAGAGGTGGAAGCCTTGCAAGCCGAATTGGAAACGATGAACAAAGAATTTGAGACAAAGTACAACGACTATCTTGCCAAAAGAGACCAACTGTCAGAGTTGATTCGCAAGACCAAGGAGAGCGACCTCCAAAGCATGAGAGCTCGTATTGAGGAGTCTCAGACTAACGCCCAAAAGATGCTTGAGGAGCGTCAGGAAGCCCTTCTCAAGCCCATTGTCGACCGCGCCAAGAAGGCTATTGAAGAGGTTGGCAAAGAAAACGGCTACACCTATATCTTCGACTCCGGAATCGGCACTGTCCTCTACTCGCAGGACAGCGATGACATCATGCCCCTTGTAAAGAAAAAACTTGGTTTAAAATAAGGTATATCACTTTTGTGAATATTCAGATGACCAGATGATCGGTTAAGCCGATAATTCATAGATTATGCACCTATGCCGACACCTGAAACAGATGTCGGCTTTTTTTAAATAGGATAAGGTATGTTAGTAAAGACGTTTGGCAGTGCCATCTGCGGGGTCAAGGCGATGATGGTTACCGTAGAAGTCAATGTAGGAGTAGGTGTCAACTTTACACTTGTGGGGTTGCCCGACAGTGCCGTGAAAGAGAGCCAGCAACGTATTGCCACAGCCATCAGCCAATACGGATACCACATCCCTGGCAAGAAAGTGGTGGTTAACATGGCCCCTGCCGACCTAAAAAAAGAAGGAGCCGCCTACGACCTCACCATCGCCATTGGCATCCTGGCAGCAGCAGGCGACATGCGAGCCGATGAGTTGGGCAGATATGTGATAATGGGAGAGCTCTCGCTCGATGGCAGCCTTCGGCCTATCAAAGGAGCCTTGCCCATAGCCATTGAAGCGCGGAGACAAAAATTCAAAGGCATAATTGTTCCCAAAGAGAATGCCCGCGAAGCTGCCATAGTCAACAATCTCGAGGTCTATGGTGCTGACAACGTCAAACAAGTGATTGACCATCTCAACGGTGACAAATCGCTTGATCAGACCATCGTCGACACCCGTGCTGAATTTGCTAACCACCTCAATCAATACGAATACGACTTTGCCGATGTAAAAGGTCAGGAAGGCATCAAAAGAGCTTTGGAGATTGCCGCCGCCGGCGGACACAATGTCATTATGATTGGCCCTCCAGGCTCTGGCAAAACCATGTTGGCCAAGCGTATGCCCTCCATCCTGCCCCCTTTGAGTCTGGAGGAGTCGTTAGAGACCACCCAGATACACAGCGTGGCGGGGAAGATGAAGAAGGAGGATTCTCTCATTGCCATCCGTCCGTTCCGCGCGCCACACCACACTATTTCCGATGTTGCTTTGGTTGGCGGTGGCAGTAACCCGCAGCCGGGCGAAATAAGCTTAGCGCATAACGGGGTACTTTTTCTTGACGAACTTCCCGAGTTCCGCCGACAGGTGCTGGAAGTGTTGCGCCAGCCAATGGAAGAGAGGCGTGTCACCGTTTCGCGTGCCAAGATGACGGTTGATTACCCCGCCTCCTTTATGTTGATTGCCGCCATGAATCCGTGTCCCTGTGGCTACTATAACCATCCGACAATAGAATGTACTTGTCCCCCGGGAGCTGTGAAAAAATACCTCAACAAAGTCAGTGGACCGTTGATGGACAGGATAGACCTGCATATTGAGGTGACACCCGTCCCCGTCAGCCAGCTGAACGACATGAAACAAGGAGAAAGCAGTGCGACCATCCGCGAGCGGGTGCTTGCCGCCCGTGCCATCCAGACAGCCCGTTTTGCCGGCCATCCCGGTGTGCATTGCAACGCACAAATGACCAGCAAACTCACCCGCGAACATTGTCAACTGAGTAATGAATGTCGTACGATAATAGAGGCAGCCATGAACCGCTTAGGTCTCTCGGCACGTGCCTACGACCGCATCCTGCGCGTCAGCCGCACTATCGCCGACCTTGAGGGCAGTCCATCTATTCTGCCATATCACCTGCAGGAAGCCATCACCTACCGCAGCCTCGACCGCGACAGCTGGGGACAATAAAATGACAAAGCATGAAATTCACAAAAAGACCCAATCCCAACGAGGCTTTCCCAAATCCTAATATCCCCAGCCTCTGTTATATCAAGAATGTGGTGAAAAATCCCAATATCATCGTAGGCGACTACACCTATTACGACGATGTGGACGGAGCCGACCAGTTTGAAAAACACGTGACTCACCACTATGGGTTTATCGGCGACCGCCTTATCATAGGCAAGTTCTGCGCCATTGCTCGCGGAGTGGAATTCGTAATGAACGGTGCGAATCATCGGATGAACTGCGTGACCACCTATCCATTCTATATCATGGGCGGTGACTGGGGCAGTGCCATGGCTCCAATAAAAGAGGAGTTACCCCTGAAAGGTGATACCGTCATCGGCAACGATGTTTGGATTGGACAGCATGTGACGGTGATGCCAGGTGTGCATATCGGCGACGGGGCTATTATCGGAGCACATTCGGTGGTGGCAAAGGACATCCCGCCATACTCCATTGCCGTGGGCAACCCCTGCCATGTGGTAAGGAAACGCTTTGATGAAGAGTTGATAGACCTCCTGCTCAAGTTCAAATGGTGGGATAAGGACATTGTGGAGATTGAAGAGCTGATGCCGATACTCTCCTGTAGCGATTTAGAAAAGGTAAAACAAGTATTAAGGACAAAAGGTAATGAAAACAATAAGTAACAGAATCAAATATGCCTATATCATTGTTTTAGCCTTGATAATGACAGCATGCCACGAGAAAAAGGCTCCAGAAATAGAGACAACGGTGGACACTGTAATCAAGGTAGACGAAGAGAACGATGAGTATGAATATGATGAAGTAAAGGACACCACATCTGCCCAAGTGGCAGCATGGCTGCAGACTGTCAGCATGGACTCTATTGAACGTCTACTGTGCCGCCACGACGGCAAGGTTGTCACTCCCGATGGACAAAAACTGCATGTCTTCATTACCGATGTGCTGTGTTGCCTCCCCGAAAAGGCAATGGACTATCCCTTTAAGGAGGCGGTCAAAAAGCTTGACATCATCGACCACCGCTCACCCGACGGCCGAATACGCATCATCACATGGAACACCGGCATGGGAGGTTCCTGCCCTGACAATGCTCGATACACCCTGTTTAAAGACAACAATGGACGCATCCACAGCCAAGGCAGCAACCACGATGAAGCCATCGTCTTAGACATCCAACAACTGCAAGATAACAAAAACAACACTCTTTATCTAACTTTCGACTACTTTCTCGAATATGGCAGTATGGGGGCGGCTTGGGTCACTGCCTGGTACATACAGGGCGACAGCCTCGCCAAAGCTCCTGTCTTCCCTAATGAAGAATGTGAAGTGGGACTGGAATCCCCTATTTTAGGCGGTTACTATCCCGTCCAAAAGTATGAATATTGGAGTTCGATATACGAACTTGTAGGACGTAACCTTTACATTATCATTGACGAAATTGACCAATCCATTAATGACAGATACAATCTTTACCGTTGGAAGGGCGACCATTTCGACCTAATGGGAGAAGTGGGCAACCGTCATCTACATACCAGTCTCAGAAACTATGTCTCACTAGAGGGCAATTACGTTACAAAAGACTACCGTGTGCGTATCGACCGTATGGAAAACAACACATACCGCTACGCATCTTGGCGGCGCAACAAACAAACAGATGATTTGCCCGACCTTGTCATAACGAATGGTAAATACGATAAAAAGAAGGGTTGCTACTTGTTCGAGAACGACGGCTATTATTATCGTGTCACCACTACGGAAGAAGAGAATCACCTCATCGTAGAGAAAGACGGTCGCACAGTGCTCCGCCAAAATATAGAGTAACTAATATCATCTCCAGAATGATGGGAGCATGGCTGTTACAGGCATAGTTTCACTTACGAAACAATCTTATTAGTCATAAACTTATTACCTGACAATTATGAGACGCAGAACCTGTATATTCTTTTTAGGGTCATTGCTGCCCTGTCTCTTGGCTTCAATGACGGTAGTGGCTCAGCCGCGGGGCGGTTACGACGAGGTCAACGACTGCCTGCGTTTCCTGCCCACTCGCGTCACCAACCATGTCCGCTCCGTACGGGAATACAAACTCCCCACTGATGCGACAGGCCAGCGCGAACTAATACAGACCACCCACTACAGCCGCCAAGGCTATCAGACCTATAGCCGCCACCGCTCTGAAATTCCCGACAGCACCGAATTCTCTTACGATTCTCTCAACCGTCTTGTGCGATGGCAGCGTGTGGAACGCCGTTGGGACAACGACAGCCAGCGGATGGTGTGGAATCATCTTTTCGTCGAGAACATCGAATACACACCCGAAGGGGTGGTCGGTCTCTGCCATCTTGTTTCCTGCGACCGCGATGGCTCAGCCATTGACACCTCCGTTTGCACCTACCGTCTTGTCAGTCTTGTCCGCAATGCCGATCATCATGTCACGCAATGCGACTATGCCTATTACGAAAGGGAGTCGTCGCAAGGAATGGTGGAGGAACAGACTGACACCTGCCGTTTCCGTCGCGAGTACGACGACAAGGGGCGTCTGGTACGACAGACGTATACCGACGAGGTCGGCTCGCGCGGGCTGGAGGGCTACGATGAGCGTTATGTCTACGACGTACAAGGCAGAGTACGCTACAGGATTGACAGCTACGGCGGTTACGACTCGCTTGCCTATCGCTATAATGCACGGGGCGGCATAATGGAGGTGTCGGGCAAGTCGTTGGTGCAAGGCATCGAATCCGATATCCACGTCAGCTACCGCCCCGACGGCTCCCCAAAGGAGAGAACAGAAATCAGCCGTCCGAGCTACCCAGAGGAGCGGGACAACGGAGCCACTTCCAAAGTACATACAACTACCCGCACCGTGTATGACGCCAAAGGCAGTATCATTCGCGTGGAACACCCCGACTATACGTTGGAATACGACGTGGTATACTGGGATTAAATGCATGAATGTGTTAACGCGTTAGTCAGACTAACAAATTAACGCAATCAAGTGTGATTTTTTTCTTTTCTTAGCGTTTAATGGGGGTATGATACAACATCAATTTTTGACACTCATCGAGGAGCATTCTGCAGCAATCAACCGTGTGTGCCGGTCCTTCTGTCACACAGCAGAGGATTGCGAGGATCTGCGTCAGGACATCATCCTGAACCTCTGGCTAGGCTGGAGCCGCTACCGCCCCTCCGCCAAGCCGGTAACATGGGTGTGGCGCGTGGCGGTGAACACCGGCATATCATGGTGGAGGCACCGGCATCGACAGGTAGAGATCTCACCACTGGAAGGAATAGAATTGCCCGACAATGGCTTAGACCGCGAAAACCAAGAATGGCTGCACGACCTCATCCGCCAGCTGCCTGCCAAGGACCAAAAGCTCTTGCGCCTCTACCTCGACGGATGGAAACAGGACGAAATCGGGGAGATGCTGGGCATCAGCGAGACCAACGTGCAGACCCGCATGTCGAGGATAAAACAGAAACTACGGAATCTTTCCGCCTTGGACTAACACATTTACAAATTAACGAATTAACGTGTTCTTATGAAAGATACAGACCAACTGATAGAACAAATGCACCAAGCCGGCAGGCAACGGCTTGAGCAAGACAACACCCCGGCTACAAAACCGTCGCACGAGCCACGCCATATCTGGCAATATGCCGCAGCGCTGGCTGCAGTGGCAATAATCGCCGCAGTATTACTGCTCCCCTCACGTCAGGAGCAACCTATGCCTGTTGTGGCGCACAACAATCTACCCCACCCCGTGAAACAGCAGTTGCAAGAAACACTCAGTCAATCCAGCTTTCAGACAACCAAGCATCAGGATTACGCCTATGCCGAGACCGCCGACGGTGTACGCGTATATTGTGAGGACAATTGCAACCCCGACGAGGTGTTGAACAGAATGAAACAAGTAATTAAAACATTACAATAATATGAAACACATTCAGACATATATACTATTAGCCGGCTTGCTGCTCGGGAGCCATGCCTCGGCCCAGACCACCCTCTACAAGACCTACGTGGGCCGCACGGGCATCAAAGCCTCGTGCATCGAGAACTACCCTATCGGCAATGGTCTTAAGGTGACCGTCACTATGCTGGAGGCAAACGATTCCGCCTCGTTCCATCATCTAACAAAAAGCCTGAAGGCATTGCCCTACAGTGGGACTAAGTCGGAGAAGGCAAACGATTCTGTCGATTATTATCCCTTGAAAAAGAGCATTAATAAGCCATTGCGCGATTATGTGCATGAACTCGACAGTACGCCTGAGTTTAGCCATGTCTTCACGCTCGAAGGGTCGATAGCTACCGCCTTTTTAGGTCAGATGAAGAATATGGATGTGAAGATAAACCTCGAAAAAGACAGTACAAAAGCCTCGTCAAAGCAGGCAAAGATACTGCACATCTACTGCCGTGCTGCCGATCCGTTGCCCGGCGACAAGGGTGTGTATTTGATTTATTTCTCCGAAGACACGATGACCGCGCTGGTGTTCCACTGCCCCAACGACGAGGTGTATGCCCAGTCGGTGAAGTATGTGCTGAAGACCACTGTAAAAAAAGCCGCCGCCGATTAAGATAATTGCTAAAAGGCTGCGATAGCCAATTTTCACCTTTCAATTTTCAATTACCATGAAGAAACTTGTTTTCCTCATAGGGCTCATACTATGCCCTATCGCCAAGGGGATGGCGCAGATTCCCCCAGAACTGATGGATGCCATCCGGGCCGCTGTGGCCGAGCAGGCACCCAAGACTGACACCGCTAAGACCGACAGCACCAAAACGATTACCACCGGCGGTTCGCCGGAGCAGGACAGCCTGTTGCTCTTGCAGCGGGTAAAAACCCTCGAGGCTATCTCGGTGCGTGCGCCGCGACCCATCTACAGTATGGACGACGAGGTGGTGAACTACAACGTGGCGGACGACGAGACCGTCAAAGGTCTTACCGCCCTCGATGCCCTGCAGAATGCCCCCAGCGTGGAGGTGGACATCGAAGGCAACATCACCATGCGCGGCTCCACCAACATCGAGATATGGATTAACGGCTATCCCACCCACATGAACGGCAATGTCCTAAAAGTCTATCTCGAGTCGCTGCCCGCCGACGCCATCGACCGCATCGAGGTCATCAAGAACCCCTCCGCCAAATACATGGTGGAGGAGGGCTGCCACATCATCAACATCGTCACCAGCACCAAGATACGCAATAGCCATTTCCTCTCCTTCGGCCTTGGAGGTAGCAACCGCCCGTCGGTCAGCCCGTGGGTGAGCTATGTGCTGAAGAACGAAAAGCTCTCTACCAACATTTATCTGGGAGTGAGCAGCACGCCTACCCACAAGACGGAGCAATCCAGCTCGATATTCCGTCAGGACGGAACGGAGGGGTTCGACACCACAGCCTCCAGCAACACTGCCACCGAAAACAACACCGACCGCTATACCGGCACCTTAGCCTTTAACCTCAGTTATCAAATCGACTCGATGAACGACCTCTCCTTCTTCGGCTTGGCTGTGGCTTTCCCCGCCACAAAACATTCGCTCACCACCACCGACCAATGGTATTACTTCCCGCAGAGGTTGCACTACACTTTTACGAACAGTCAGGAGAGCAGGGACTTCAACCTGATGGGAATGGCCAATCTGAATTGGAAACACAAGTTCGACAACGAAGGGCACAACCTGTCCGTAACCCTCTACAACAACCTCAACTACAGCCACAATGAGCGCACCCTGCGACGCGACTACACGCTGCTTGAGGGCATACTGCCACCCGAACTGGGCGACTTCGACAAAACCTATCTTGGTGGTATGACCAACAACAGCCTCACCCTCAGTGCCGACTATAACCGACCTTTAGGCATCGATGACGAGCTGACGCTGGGCATCGCCTTTAACCCGTCGTATAATCTTAATTATTCCTCGCCCCACTATAATGTCAGCCCATACACCGGGTTTAATACCACCGGCGGTTCGCCGGATAGCCTTGACCTTTTGCGCCGTTTCGATAAGAACAACCGCACCACACAGACCTCCGCCTCTGCCAGCTGGCGGCACAAGTGGAAGGCAGTCACCATGACCCTGGGGTTGCGCGGCTATTGGAACAGATGCCACTATTCTTTGGATGCGCTCTTCCCCGACGACACCTCTTTCGCCTATTTCTATCTCAAACCCTCGCTGCGGCTCACCTATCGCACCAAGAGCATGCACTACTTCCGCTTCTCCTACTCCCTCGCCACCTCTATGCCCTCGGCCGAAAACCTCTCCACTGCCCGCCGCTACGACGAGGATTCCTACAAGGTGGGCAACCCCCTGTTGAAGGCTGGCCACACCCACAGCGTTGACCTCAGCTGGAACCGCTATTTTGCCTCCCATGGCTCTGTGGGCATAGAGAGTTATGCACGTCTTTCGACCAACGACATCAACTACTGCAAAGAGGCTGTCAGTGAGATTGACCCCTACCTCGGGCGGCTCATCAGCTGCAGCACCCCCTACAACGTAGGCAACAGCTACAAGGCAGGAGTCGAAGGCAACGTCACCTATCGCCCTGTGGCGTGGCTCAACTTCCGCCTTTATGCCAACCTCTACCGCTCGGGCTACGAGGTGGATCATCCCAAGGCAGGACACTACAGCAGCACGATGACCTCCTACAGCTTCCGCCTCAACTGCTGGGCCAACATTGCCGGACGGGTGCGGCTGAACCTCTCGGGCAACTACTCATCGCCCACGCAAGCCCTCTTCGTCGAGCGTCAGAGCGGCTACACCATTGATATGGGGCTCAGCGCCGACTTCTGGCAGAAACGCCTCTCGGTGGTGCTCAACGTCACCGACCTCTTCAATTGGAACCGCTCCCAGTCGTGGAACACCAACCCTTACCTCCTCAGTTACAGCACCTCCCATACCGACAGCTGCTTCATCACACTCTCCGTCACCCTCCGTTTCGGCAAGATGGAACTCCGGAGCATGGCAAAGGAAGGCGAATTAGGAAATTGATTATTATCTGGGTACGGCATCCTAATTATCAATTCAATTATATTTTGTATCTTTGCATTTTGAATTATATAAATGCAAACTAAATGTAATTGCTTGATTATATGAAGCCTTCGACTTTGTTCCTTTCTCTTGCCCTATGCCTTTTTGTGCAAATATCAGCTTTTGCCCAGTCCAGCGAATCGTCAGATTGCGACCCAATGGGAGCAACCTCAAATCTGGTATTAAACGACGATTGGCAAAGCCTACAGGTTAAATTTAACACCCCGCTGTTGCAATATGGCGAAACCACCGTCGATGGGCAGCCGTTTACAACCATCACCCTCGATGGCTATATACCCTCTGCAGACGTGGGTGCTCCCTCTCTGCCCACCTTCTCGCAACTGATTGAGGTGCCGCTCTGCAAAGGTTTTGAAATAACAGTGAGCGAAGCCATGTACGACACTGTCAAACTGAATGGGGCAAAGCTCATGCCAACCCAGCCCTCACGCAGCAAGTCCGACACCACGCCTGCCCGGATAGTCATCGATTCAAAATTATACGCCTCCGATGCCTTCTACGGGCAGGAGGAGGCTTCGGTGGAAAACGTCGGCATTGCCCGCGACCGCCGTCTGGCACGCCTTCAGTTCTCGCCCATAAGGTACAATCCCGTGCGCGGCCAGCTGATTGTCTGCCGTCATGCGGTGGTAACAGTCCACTACGTGGAGGCAGACCAAGACGCCTCAACCGCTCTTTTCAACCAGCACTATTCTCCTGCTTTTTCTATCGGAAATATGGTGTTGAACAACCTTTATCCCAAATCGGTCCGTACCACAGCCCCTATTCGCTACCTCATTGTCGCCCACAGCTCCTTCCGCGAGCAACTGAACAGCTTTGTGCAGTGGAAACGCCGCAAAGGCTACCTCACCGACATCGTCTACACCGACTCTGCCGCCGTGGGCACTACCACCGCCTCCATCTCTTCCTTCATCCTTGGCCAGTACACCAACGCTACGGCTTCCAATCCCGCTCCCACCTATCTCCTGTTGGTGGGCGACCACGAGCAGATTCCCGCCTTCACCGGCGTTACCGACACCGACCACATCACCGACCTCTACTATATCAGCTGGACTCCCGGCGACAATATCCCCGACTGCTATTGCGGCCGTTTCTCAGCACAGAATGTCAGCCAGCTTACTCCCCAGATTGAGAAGACACTCATGTATGAGCAATACACCTTTGCCGACCCCTCTTTCCTCGACCGTGCTGTCCTTGTGGCTGGTGTCGATGGTGGCAACGTCGGCGATTTTGGCTACACCCATGCCGACCCCGCCATGGACTATGCCGCCACCCACTATATCAACTCTACGCAGGGCTTTACACAGGTGATGTATTTTAAGAACAACACCTCCATTATCCCCACAGCTCCGGGTGTCACCATCGGCAGCAGCGCTTCCTCCAACTCCGCCACAGTGCGGAGTTACTATAACCAAGGGGCAGGCTGGATAAACTATTCCGCCCACGGTGGCGCCACCAGTTGGGGTACTCCCAGTTTCACCACCACACACATTGCCTCTATGACCAACACCCAGAAGTTCGGCCTTATGATTGGCAATTGTTGCCTGACCAACAAGTTCGAGACAAACACCTGCTTCGGCGAAGCACTACTGCGAAAAGACAACTACTGCGGTGCCGTCGGCTACATCGGCGGCAGCAACAGCACCTACTGGGGCGACGACTTCTACTGGGCTGTCGGTCTGCGCACTGGCATCAGTGCCTCCATGTCCATGGCCTACAATGCCGCCCACCTCGGTGCCTACGACCGCCTGTGCCACACCCACGGCGAGCCCTACAGCCAATGGGCGCTCACCCAAGGCGGCATGATGATGGCGGGCAACATGGCTGTCGAGAGTTCCACCTCCAGCCGCAAGCTCTACTATTGGGAAATCTACCACCTCATGGGCGACCCCTCGGTGATGCCCTACCTCACACAGGCATCACTGATGACTATCACCGCCCCTTCCCTACTGGTCAGCGGTACCACTAACCTCTCAGTCTCCGCTGCTCCCTATGCTTATGTGGCTCTCACCGACACCCTTTCCCGCACCCTTTTTGCTTCCGCCTACGCCGATAGCAATGGCACTGCCGTTCTTTCGTTGCCGGCCACCCTGCCCGTAGGCGGGTATGAACTGGCAGCATCGGCTCAGCAATACCGCACAGCCTTTAGGCCTCTCTCTGTTGTCAATCCGACCGGCCCTTATCCTGTAGTGGCGGACATCCGTGCAATTATGCCACCCGATGCCGGCGACACTGTTCCTGTCGCAATCATCCTCATCAACCTGGGCGACAGCACAGCCTTCAACATTACCGTATCCGCCACTGTGCCCGACTCCACCGCCCTCACCCTCCTCCCCACAGACATGCCTGTCGACAGCCTATCCGCAGGCGACACTCTCGTGCTCTTCTGGCAAGCACTCGTGGGACAGGCAGTACCCGACCAAATGGAGATTCCTATTACCACACTAACCCACTGCAACGGCAGCAGTACACCCAATACCGCCACCTATGGCCTGACCCTCAATGCCCCCGACATCCTGTTCTTCATCAATGTCAGCGACAACAACATCCTCCCGGGCACGAACGACACTCTCACAGCCACCCTTGTCAACAACGGCCATGCCACCCTCGACCTCGACCGTCTACGTCTCACCTCACCCACGCGCCTGCTTACCACCGGTATAGGCACTGTCTCCACCTCGTCACCTTTCTCCCTTGTGCCCGGCGACACAATGGTATTCACTTTCCCGCTCCATGCCGACAGCCTGCTTCCGACAGACATCGAAGTACCCCTCACATTCAATTTCCTGTCCTTTCCAACCCAATCCCACATTTACCCCCTTTATGTAGGTAACAACCCGTTTGAGACATTCGAAGGAGGTACTTTCCACACCATCGGTTGGACCCAAGGCAGCTACCCCTGGACTATCACCGGCACAGAAGCATACGCCGGATCCCATTGTTTGCGTTCCTTCTCCAGCCTCACCCACAACCAAACGGCAGAGGTCAGCATCCCCGTCACCCTCTCCATTCCCGACAGCATCAGTTTCTACTACAAGGTATCGTCAGAAACCAACTACGACAAGTTCCATTTTTACCTCGACAATACCAACCTCCTCACCGAGTCGGGCGAAATGGGGTGGACCCGCACAGCCTTCCTCATCCCTGCCGGGAGCCACACCCTCAGGTTCACTTACGAGAAGGACTACAGCGTGAGCCGCTACGACGACTGTGCCTGGATTGACAATGTCTTGCTGCCTCACCAGCCACACCCGGTTGTCTTCCACACCGACAACCTTTGTGTGGGCGGTCTCTACATCCTTGCGGGCGACACGATAAACACCAATGAACCTGGCATGGGTACTTATCTCGGTACCATCAGCGCCTCGCCATCGGATACCATGCTGCTGATTGACTACACCATACACCCTGTCTACAGCACCACCGACAGCCTTACAGCCTGCGACAGCCTCACCTGGCACGACAGCCTTTATACCCAATCAACTGTCAACTCTCAATTCTCAACTCTCAATTCTTTCGGCTGCGATTCCACCGTCCACCTCTTCCTCACAATCCACCCGTCCTATTCTGCCGAAGAGACCATTATCGGCTGTGACACCATCTTATGGAGAGATACCGCATACACCACCTCGACCTATACAGCAGACCAAATGATCACTGTGGCCGGATGCGACTCCATCACGCGCTACCACCTCGTGGTCAATCACTCGGTCATGAACATCATCTTCGACACCACCACCTCCGAAACCTATGTTTGGAACGACTCGGTCTATACCTCCTCAGGAACCTATATGCAAGTATTCTCCACCGAGCAAGGCTGCGACAGCATCGTCATGCTGATGCTGACCATCATCCACGGCGGGCAAGAAGACATTGAGAATCCCGAGGACATCAGAACCGTCAACATATATCCCAATCCTACCACTGGACGGTTCACCGTCAATGCCGACGGATTACTGGAAGTGACCGTCTTTGACAATACCGGCCGCCTTGTGGCAACCCATTCCGGCAGCAACCGACTCGACCTCTCGCACCTGCCAACAGGTAACTATTTGCTGCGTATCAAGCTGCAGAGCGGTTTTGTCACTTGCCGCATTG
>JAFXMW010000014.1 GCA_017530105.1 Bacteroidales bacterium | reverse complement strand
TATATGATATATATGTGATATATATGTAGCGAACCTTGAACGAAAGAACAGATGATAAAAAACTACCGCACCAGCCGTCCCCTCCCTCGGAGGGGTGGCACGTCAGTGCCGGGGTGGGCGCAAAGATACGCGCAGGGGAAAATATTGACTTTTTGGATTTACGCTGGCTCCGCCAGCAGGTAGCACACCCCTACCCCTCTAATAGAGGGGACGGCTATATTGATATTTGTCAAGCTATGCGTGGAAGGGGGGCGGAGCGGAAGGCCATGGTGTCGATATGGCGGCCGTCGATGCCTTTGAGGGCTTTGCGGAACTCGTCGAAGGTGCGGTGTTCCATGTAAAGGACATTGTAGACATCGCCTACATTGTCGATGAAATGGGCGTCGCTGTCGGTGATGAAATTGAAACGTTTGAGGTAGGCGAATTTCTTCAGCATCTCTTCGCGGGTGGTGAACCGGTTTATCTCCAGCCCGTCGGCCTTGAGGTCGGGCGGGATGAAACCAAGCTGGCTGGTGAGCGAGGTGGTGCCTTTGTTGACGTGGGCGGGGACGAAGAGTCCGCCGATGCGATGCACCTCCTCGTAGATGCCGTCGATGTCCACATCGATGCCGTTAAGAAGGTGGTATTCCTCCTCCCCTACAATCTCATCATTCTCATCGACGATAAGCTGGTAGCCGAAACGGTCCTCGTCGTTGGGGATGGGCGGCAGGTGCTGGTCGAGGAACTGCTGGAAGAGGTCGAGTTGCTCGTCGGTCTCGAAATAGGCGAGACAATGGGCCTCTTCTTGTGAGGTGACCTCAACACCCCCGAGGACGAAAAGGCCGTTGGCACGGCCCACCTGCTGCGCCACTTTCACCTGACGGGTGGTGTTGTGGTCGGTGATGGCAATCATGTCCAGTCCCCGCGCCAAAGCCCGCTGGACAATGGCGGAGGGACTCATCTCCAAGTCGCCACACGGCGACAGGACGGTATGGATGTGCAGGTCGGCTTTGAAAGGCCGCAACTGCACCTCCCGGGCAGCGGAGTCGCCGCCAAGGGACATCTTGTCGCCGTTTGGGGGATTGCCTTGGGTGGTCATCACGTCTTGCCAATTACTGTTTCAGCAATTCGTATATCTTACCGGCGGTTTCGAAAGTTTCCATGTTGGTGCTGAGGAAGGGGATGCCCTCCTCGTTGCTTTGCTCAAGGGTGTCGTCGGAAGCGGTCTGCCCTTTGACGAGGATGACACATGCAAGCTCTTTGAGGGAGGCAATGGCCATGACGTTCTTGTGGACCTGGAGGGTTACCCACACATTGCCCATTTCGGCGTTGCCCATGACATCGCTGAGCAGGTCGGAGACATAGCATCCTTCTATTTCGCGGTCCAGTCCGTCGGCACCCGACAGAACCTTCAAATTCAGTTTTTCAACAAGTTCTTTTACTTTCATGACGATATAATTTGGGTTTTATTTACTCTTCAATAAGCAGTCAAATATAATGCAAAAATACAATTTTTTTTTCAAATAGCCGTTATTTGGTTGAAAAAACTCGAAAAAAGTAACAATGCTCTATTTCTATATATGACTGATTTTTGCAAAACCGTTTCATTGTCGCGTCCCTTCGGGACGCTGTAAGTGAGTATATTCTGTCACCGCACTGCACTACGCTTGTACGGTGTTATTGAGATTGAGCCTCTTCGAGGCTGTGGAAAAACAGTCCTATTTTAAATAGAGCCAAAAACAATTGATATGCAGTTCAACTTATCCTATTCCGAAGTCGGGAAACTCATCGAAGACAAAACCGGGAAAGAGCTTCCCATGACCTATGGCGGTCCCCACACGCTCCGAATCTCCTACAAAGTGCCCCTGATGGGGGACGTAGGGCTTGACATCAATGTCGACCGTATAGAGGGCAGCGACATCTTCCTCTCCTATGGTGGCGGGGCAGGCATCGAGTTCATGGTGCGCACTGCCTTGGGGCAAGTAAAGAAACAGCCGGGAGCCGAACTGCTGGACATCCTGGACGGCAACCGACTGATGCTGGCGTTGGGCAAGAGCCAGCAACTGGCTCCGATATTTGACCGCATTATCCTCAAGGATATTCATTTTGACGAGAGCTCCATCAAGATTGATTTTATCCCCAAACCCTGATGCAACGGTAGCCGTATGGAGTTGCATTATATCTACCACAGCTGTTTTGCAGCCGAGGAGGAGGACTGCCTGATAGTATATGACTATTGGCGAGACCCCGACAGACGGTTGCAGGGGTTGCTGGATGCCGCCGACAAGGAGGTGTATTTCGTCGTTTCGCATTTCCACGAGGACCACTACAACCCATCACTTGCCGAATGGTGTTCAAACAATCCCCACTGGCATCTGCTCCCCTCGTACGACACGGTGCGCCGTCGCCGTATCGACAAGACGCTGCCTTTGGCCGTGCTGCGTTTCGGCGAAGAGGTGGAGACCCCCTATTTCCGCCTAAAAGCCTATCGGTCGACCGATGTAGGAGTGTGTACCGTGGCCCGGTTGAGGGACGGCACCACTCTGTTCCATGCAGGAGACTGCAACAACTGGTATTTCCACCCCAGTGCCGACGCCGAGGACAGCGACCGTGTGAAGGTAACCCCTGACCAGATGGAGAAGCTGTTCCTCTCCATACTGCGAGAGATAAAGCAGGACTACCCCGAGATAGACCACGCCATGTTCCCCGTAGACCCACGCCTGGGGCAAGAGATGCTGCGAGGCCCCTTGCAGTTGATGAAAGCCATACGCGTGGGGCACCTGCACCCGATGCACTACAGCTGGGGGCTTTGAGAGGCGGCAAAAAGGTTTGGAGAGGGCTTCAGCCTTCGTTGTGGTAGGGTTCGTGGCGGAGAATGGTAAAGGCACGATAGAGCTGTTCGACAAAGAAGAGTCGCACCATTTGGTGGTTGAAAGTCATCTGCGAGAGCGACACCTTGTCGTGGGCAACCTGATAAACCGACGGGGCAAAGCCGAAAGCACCGCCAATGACAAACACCAGGTTGCGGACACCTGAATTCATCTGTTTCTGCAAATATTGGGAGAAGCCCATGGAGGTATGCTCCTTGCCATGCTCGTCGAGTAACACAATGCGGTCGGCCCCTTCGAGGCGTTTGAGCAGGAGCAGCGCCTCGCGTTCCTTGATTTCTTCGGGCGACGCATTCTTCTGGTCTTTGAGGGCGGGGATGACATCAATCTCGAAATTGACATAGTGGCGGAGCCGCTTGACATACAGGTCAATGCCCTCTTGGAGATAGGGGGTGTCGGTCTTGGAGACAACAAGGAGTTTAATGTTCATGGGGATGCTATTGAATTAGGGTGTTATCGAGTACTATTATTCATCCACTTTGGACTTGAGCAGGCAACGGACGAGAGGGTTACGGTAACGCGTAACGCGATGATAGGATACAGGGACAGCACCATAGAGTTTGTAGGAGAAAGCTATGCCGGGATCCATGCTGCCCTCGAAATCGAAAGCCTGAGTGAGGGGGGAGAGCCGCTGGATGATGTGCCAGAAGAGCAACGGCGAAGCCCCGTTGGCATGGCCTTGGGGGTTTAGAGCCGACAGGAGGGAGTAGGCGCAACGGCTGTCGAAAGCCACAAAACGGGCGGCATGGAGAAGACCGTTGTCGTCGCGGAGTCCCAAGAGGATGCCCTGCTGACGGGAAAGAGAGACCTGAACAATGCGTTGGATAAAGTCGAGCGAGAGCTGGTCACGCTGCCCCCGCGACGCCCAATATTGAGCATGGAAACGGGCAAAAGCCTCGGGAGAGAGGTCTTCGACGGGAGAGAGCACCTTTGCCGCACGGCGGATGGGGCGTTGGCGACGCTGTTTGTCGAAACCATCGAAAACCCGCTGCGGGTCGGAGATGTCCTCGATGCGGTAGGTGATGCGGGAAGAAGTAGTGTAGTTTTCCCACCCCTGCAGGGTGAGGACTGAAGGTCCGAAGTTCTGCTGAAAGAAAAGCAGGTGGAGACGCCGGAAATGGTCGGCCAACTGGCGGGCGGCCATGGGGATGTCGCAGCCGGGACGATACCAAGGTCCGTTATACTGTGTCAACTGGGGTTGGAGGACATAAGGCATACCCATTTTAGAGCCGATGAGGTAGGGCATAGCCGCCGACACGGAGCCATCGCTACCATAAGCCAACGCCACATCCCATTGTTTGCCGCAGCAGACGGCATCCATCCACCAATATTGCAGAAACAGAGGAATCGACGACTCCTCTGTTTGACATAATTCTTTGTATTTCTCCTTGTTTGTGATTATGCTGATGGATTGGATAGAGGGATGGAGGTGGAAGCAGCGAACTGCCAACCCTTAGCCCCTTTCAATTACTGAATGACCACGGTGACGCGGTTGTTGGCCAGACGTCCGCTGTAGGTGTTGTTGTCCCCCACAGGGTCTTCCTCGCCTTTGTAGAGAACCTCGATACGGTGCTCTTCGATGCCACGCTGCATGAGGGCTTTCTTCACCTCCACGGCACGCTGACGGGAGAGTCCGGTGTTGTAGGTCTCGGTACCCACATTGTCGCAATAGCCGGTGAGAAGGACTTCCAGGGCTTTCTCTTCTTTCATGAAAGAGGCAATTTCATCCAACTCGGGGACGTAAGACTCCTGGATGGTGGCATCGTTGGGGAAGAACTTGATTTCGGGGAAAGACTTGGCACCCTTGGCGGCACTGGGGAGAAGGTCGATTTTCTTAGAGCTGAAATCGCAAATCAAACCCACACGGATAAGCTCCTCGGTGGGTTGCTCCTCGTTATAGTAAGCCTCGTCCTTCCAATAACGCCAGTCAACCTCAGCCACCTTATAGCTGATTTTGTTCTTCATTTCCTTCTCAATGACTATGTCGCGGAAATAGTCGAGGGAGATGACAGCCTCCATCTGGGCCTTGGCCACCAGTTCGTCGCGGAGTTCGGGGTCGGTGACGGTAGGGTTGACAGCAAAGATGGCGCACAGATGCATGGGGATACGGCCGGCGGTGGAGATATAGTCCATAACGGGGTCGAAATTGCCCCAGTCGCGATCCTTGTCGCGTTTCCATTTAAGGGTACGGAACTTGTTATAGTCGAAATCGATAAAATAGAACGTCTTGGCATCGAAAGCGGTGAACTTCCACACAGTGTCGTAAGCAGCCTGGCGCACCTTGTGCTTGCCGGACTGGTCGATGATGGGTTCGGTTTTCTTGCCTTTCTTTCCAACATCGGGAAGGGTTACCTGTTCGTAGAGGCCACCCACAGTGGGATGCCAACTGGTATCGGCTTTGCTGCCCAGCCACTGGCGTTTGTTTTCGCCATCCTTGGCAATATCGGTGGTGGGTCTTTTCTTACGATACTGAGCCTGAACATTGCCCGCCGGAATAAGCATCAGCGCGGCCAATAGGATTATGGGAAAATGCTTCTTCATCTGAATGTGTTTTCGGGTATAACGCTAAAATAATATTTTTATTGTTGTGGATCCAAAAGAGTGCCGTTTTCACAAACCAGCATACGCGATTGATACTTGTCAATCATCATGAAATCGTGGGAGGAGATGAGCATGGTGGTGCCTGTCTGCTGGTTGATGTTTACCAAGAGTTGCATGATGTCGGAGGAGGTGGCGGGGTCGAGGTTGCCGGTAGGCTCATCGGCAAGGATGAGACTGGGGTTATTGATTAAGGCACGGGCAATGCCCACACGCTGTTGCTCACCCTCGGAGAGATGATAGATGGAGGCCTGCGCCTTGTCCTCAATGCCGACGGCTTTGAGGGTATTCATTATCTGGGTGTTGATTTCCGAGCGTTTCCATCCCGTGGCATGGAGGACAAACGACAGATTGTCGTACACATTGCGGTCTTTGAGAAGACGGAAATTCTGGAAGACGATACCCACCTTGCGGCGCAGCATGGGGATGTGGCGCCGTTTGAGGTGCATCAAGTTAAACCCACACACCTGAGCCTCTTCGCCACTCTCTATTTCGTGGTCGGCATAGAGGGTGCGCAGCAACGAAGTCTTGCCTGCACCGCTCTTGCCAATGAGATAAACGAACTCTCCAGGGCAGACAGAGAGGTTTACATGGGTGAGCAGGGGACCGTCTTCATGACTGATAGTCACCTCTTTTAGCGATATGATGGATGCTTCCATAGAGTCAATATTTCAAATTGCAAAGGTACTACTTTTTTCCCTATAATCAGGAAAAGAAAACGTATTTTTTTTCACGAAGGAGTGTTGATTGGGCTTTGCCTGTCCATTTGACTCAAGAAAAGGGGTGTTGCACGTTGTGGCGTGACTACGTTTACACATGTTGTCACCTCTTCCAGTAAGCCCTAGTGAAAAGGATGAGAACAGGGAGACACTCCAGACGGCCCATAATCATCAAGAAAGAGCATATCAGCTTGGCACTGACGGTGAAATGGGAATAGCAGCCGAAACCGCCACTGATGCCCAACCCAGGGCCATAGCCTGTGATGCAGGCGATGACAGCACCTATAGACTCGGTGGCGTTGATGCCGCAAAGCATCAGTAGCATAATCCCCACAAAGACAACCATGACATATATCATGAAGATGACCATGACATTGGTGACAATGTGCGGGGAGACGGGTTTGTGGTTCAGCCGCACCGGATTGACAGCATGGGGATGAAGACGGTCGCGCAAGGTCTTCCCCACATGGCGGAACAGAATCAGCACCCTCATGGCTTTCAATCCCCCCGTGGTGGAACCGGCCATGCCTCCGCACAGCGAAAGGATAACCATAAGATAGGTTATCGGCATCCACCACTGCGAGGTGTCGCCCACCAAGGAGCCTGTGGTGGTGAGCACACTGACAGTCTGCACAAAGCCACAACGCACGGCATCGCTCCATCCATATCCCATGCGGAACACCAAGGACAGCACCACAACAATTGAAGCACCGACATAGAGTCCCAGGTAGAATCTCAACTGTTCAAATTTCCCCTTCAACAGTTCCCAGCGAAGGGTGAAGATATTGAAAAGCATGGCAAAGTTCACACCACTCAACAGCATGGCTACCGCCACAATATATTGCTGGATGTGAGTGAGCCGCTGCAGGCTGTTGTTGTAGATGGAGAAACCTCCTGACGAGATGTTGGTAAAGGTGATATTGACTGCATCCCACACCTGCATCCCACTTTTATACAAAACAAAGACAAACAAAATGGTCAACAGAATGTAAACCCCAAGGGTATGCCTGACGGTGGAAGCCACGGTGGTGGTCTGTTTTCCACCACTGTCGGCACCCGAAGCTTCGGCAGTGTAAAGACTGTACTTATTTATTCCCATCGAAGGGACCAAGGCCAAAACGAGCAACACGATACCGAAACCGCCAAACCACTGGGTCATGCTGCGCCACAGAAGGATGGATGCCGGCAGCCATTCTACGGCATAAAAGACCGTGGCACCCGTGGAAGTGATGCCGGACATCGACTCGAAAAGGGCGTCAGAGAAATTTACAAGCGTCCCCGTGGCAAGGAAAGGCAAGGTGCCAAAAAGTGCCAGCACCACCCACATCAACACCACCAGAAGGTATGCCATACGGCGGTTGCCCATATTTCGGTATTGATGGAAACTGACCACCAGGAACAATCCGACAAAGAAAGTAAACAACCCCGACTGGGTGATTTCCCTCCAAGTGCCGTCGGCAAAATGCAAAGCGGGAATGAGACAACTCAATATCAGCAGTCCCTCCACAATGAGCACAATGCCCAAGAACCTCAGTATGTACTTTATATCAGCGATTTTTGACAACTGTTTTTTTATTCACTTTTCTTATTCTGAACCTCCTGTTTGCAGTCCAATAGGCAGGAGAGAACACCGCTATCAAAGCAAACAGTTCCAGTCTTCCGGCAAGCATGAGCAGCGTGAGCGTCCATTTGGCCAGATTGGGCAACATAGAATAGTCAAGGTTCGCCCCCACCGAATTGATCAGCGACGAGGGACCCAAATTACTGATATTGGCTGCAGCCATGCAGACAGCATCAGGAATAGAGCAACCGCACAAAGTCAACACAAATGCCCCTCCGATTATGAACATGATGTAGAGAAACACAAAAGCAAAGACCTTGTTGATATATTCATTCTCCACAACCTCACCGTTCACCTTGACACGGAAAACCACATTGGGGTGCACCATACGGGAGAAATAATTGGCAATATACTTCAGGATAATCATGATACGGCGCAATTTCACGCCACCCCCGGTGCTGCCCGACGAAGCCCCTACCACAATAAGCACAAATGTCAATACACTCACCAGGAAAGACCAATGATGCGGCTTAGGCATATAAAAGCCACACGTGGACATGATGGATGCTATATGGAAAAGGCTGTACCGTAGCGATTCCTCCACACCGTTGCCTTCCGTCCAGAAAGCCGTTGTACACACCGCCACCGCCAAAACAAAGAGCAACACGTATGTGCGCAACTCCTCATCACGCCACAGCTTATGCCATTTCAGGGTGAAAATACGATAAAGGAAAGCGACATTCACCCCACTAAGGAACATAAACACCACTACCCAAATCAACGTCCTTTCGGGCAAAATAGCCAATCCGCTGCTATGGGTTACAAAGCCCCCCGTCGACACCGTGCTGCAAGAAAGGCAAAACGCATCCACCACCGAAGTGCCATTCAGTATCATCACCACCATCATCACAAAGGTAATCACGACATAGATGGTCCACATGCGGGTAACGCTCCGAGCCAGTCTCGGATGCAGCTTGCGTTGCTGTGTCCCCGAAAACTCCGCCTCATACAAACGGCTCGCCCCCTGAGTCAACTTGCGCAATATGGCCACCACAAACAACATCAGTCCAAGACCTCCCACCCACTGGGTCAACGCACGGTAAGTCAACAACGACTCAGGCAATTGCTCCGGAAGCGACACCACAGAAGAACCCGTAGTGGTGAAACCGCTAAACGACTCAAACAAAGCATCGGTAAAGGAGTTCAACACCCCAGTGAAAATATAAGGCAAAGCCCCGCACAACGGCACTGCCAGCCATACTGCCAAAGTTATCAGATAGCTCTCATTCTCTTTTAAATCATAATCAGTCTTGCCGCCAAGAATATTGCGGAGAAACAGTCCCAGCATCAAAATCAACATTCCCGACACAAGCAAGGCAAACTGCATCCCGTCACCGCAGTGAATCGACACCGCCAAAGGCAACAACATGCCTGCCGACAGATACACCAGCATCATTCCCGTAAGACGGGACATCAACCTGAAGTTGAATATTGAAATCTGATTCATCTGCCTGGCTCAATATGCGGGAACATCCCCGTCAAACCTACTCAAACAATTTCGAAGCCTGTTCCATAGCCTTGGGCAATGCAAACACCACCACCTTGTCCTTGGCTTTTATTTGTGTGTCGCGAGTGGGAAGGATAGTCTCGTTGCCACGTATTATTCCGCCAATCGTAGCCCCCTTGGGCAACGACAAGTCGCGAATCATTTGACGGGTGGCAGGCGACCACTTGCCCACATTAAACTCCATCAATTCGGCATTAGTGCCGCTCAGCCACTTGCTGCTCACAGCATCTCCACGCACAATAAAACGTGAAATATAACTGGCCGTTATCAGTTTCTTGTTGATGATGGTATCGATGCCAATGTCCTGCGACAAACTGATGAAACCCGTGTTCTCCACCAAGGCGATGGTACGTCTCACCCCAAGTTTCTTGGCATGAAGACAGGTTAGGATATTTGTCTCCGACGAGTCAGTAACAGCGATGAAAGCATCCGTGGCCTGCAACCCTTCATCCTTCAACAGCGAAATGTCGGTGGCGTCGCCGTTGATGACCAAAGTCTTGTTCAGCAAAGCGGCTGCTTCCTCACAACGGGGACGCGACTCCTCGAAAAGGGTGATGTCAATGCGGTCCTCAAGCGTCATGGCGGCATAACGGCCTATTCGGCCAGCACCTACAATCATGGCCCTCTTCACCGCCACATCCTGCTTGCCCGACACCTGCTTGATTGCCTCCAACTGGTTGGGGCGACTGATCAGATAGACCAAATCGCCCTGCTGGAACACCAAGCCCGCATGGGGTATTAAAGTCTCGCCATTGCGCAGTATGGCCACCACTCGGACATGGAGCGTGTTGTATGTCTGCACCAATTCCTGCACACTCTTCCCCGTCACCGGCGAGTCTGCCTCAAGCCTAATGAGATACATCGTCAACAATCCACCCGAGAAATCGAAAAATTCAGTAGCCACCGAATTGTTCAACAAATTGGTAATCTCCTTGGCGGCAATGCGCTCGGGGCAAACCAACTCGTCCACCCCAATCCCCTTGAACATGTCACGGTGCTTCGGAGCCAGCAACTCGGCATTGCTTATTCGCGCCACCGTACGCTTGGCCTTCATCCTCTTGGCAAGCACACAGCTCATCAAATTGATGCTCTCCTCGTGCAACACAGCAAGAAAAAGGTCACAATCGCCCACATTGGCATCCGCCAACACCTGCGGCGAGGTCGACGAACCCGCTATAGTGAGCAAATCCGTCTCCTTTTCCAGCCGTTTCAACAGCTCAGAATTGGGGTCTACCACCGTGATATTGTGGTTCAACTCCGTCAGCGATTTGGCAAGGTAGAAACCCACCTCACCGTCCCCTGCGATGATTATATTCATTGTCGTTCCAATATTTAGCGGAGACAGATACACTGTCCTCTCCGCAATTACCAAACTGCAAAAATACAGAAAAAAAAAGAAATATCTAAAAAAAAGTCGTATCTTTGCAAATTAAAACTAAAATGTTGAACATAAAAAAAGTAAAGTAAAGTAAAGAAACAATTATATCTCGCGCTATCGGGACAACGAGTTGTCCCCTGCCAACTTCTCCAACTCCCTCAATCACTCCACCCCTAATTCAATAATAAACGAAATTCAAAACGAAAAAAAATCCTAACAATGGAAATAACACGTACCTTTGACCTGCTTGACCACCTTGTCACCAAATTTCCCGACAAACCCGACATCTTTGCAGCAAAAGAAAAAGGCGAATGGGTCAAATATAGCACACACGATTATTATAAATATTCACACTATCTCGCCTGCGGCCTCATCGAAATGGGGCTCCAACCCGGCGACAAAGTCATCACCATCTCCGCCAACTGCCCTGAGTGGAACTTCATGGACATGGCCCTCGCCCTCACCGGCGTCATCCATGTGCCCGTCTACCCCACCCTCAGCCCCGACAACTATCAGCACATCTTCACCCACAGCGAAGCCAAGTACATCTTTGTCAGCAACAACATACTCCTGCGCCGCATCAAACCGGCGCTCGACAAAATGGAGAACCCGCCCGTCATCTACACCCTTGCCAACATCGAAGGGGAACACCGCATGCTCGAAGTCCTCAAAGCCGGTATTGCCAGCCGCGAGAAAAACAGCCCCATTGTGGCGCACCTCAAAGACACCATCAAACCCGACGACTGGGTAACCCTCATCTACACCTCCGGCACCACAGGCCTGCCCAAAGGAGTCATGCTCTCTCACCGCAACCTGTGCAGCAATTTCGTCGCTCACGAGAAAGTCAACCCCCTCAAAAGCGACTGCCGCATCCTCAGTTTCCTCCCCCTCAACCACATCTACGAGCGCAGCCTCAACTACCACTACCAACTCAAAGGCGGCAGCATCTACTATGCCGAGAACATGGGCACCATACAGCAAAACCTCGCCGAAATCCACGGCGACGGCTTCTGCGCCGTCCCTCGTGTACTCGAAATGGTATACGACAAACTCTACGCTGCGGGCAAAGACCTCACCGGCATCAAGAAAAAAATCTACACCCGAGCTTTCAAACACGGAGCACGCTACGACTACACCCTCTTCAAAAAAGTCTCCCTCGGCTACCAAATCTCACAATTCTTCTACGAGCGCCTCGTCTACCGCCACTGGCGCGAACGCCTGGGCGGCAAACGCCTCACCATCATCACCGGCTCCTCCAGCATCCAGCCCCGCATCATCCGCACCTTTGCCGCCGCCGGCATGAACATCTACGAAGGCTATGGCCTCTCCGAAACCTCGCCCGTCATTGCCGTCAACAACCCCGCCGACGGCTATGTCCGCATTGGAACCGTGGGACCCGTTCTCAGCGGCGTTGAAGTGAAGATTGCCGAAGACGGCGAAATCCTCACTCGCGGACCTCACGTCATGCTCGGCTACTACAAAGACCCCGAATACACAGCCCAAGTCATCGACTCCGACGGATGGTTCCACACCGGCGACATCGGCGAATTTGTCGGCGGCCTCACCAGCAGCCAACGCTATCTGCGCATTACCGACCGCAAAAAAGACATCTTCAAACTCTCGGCAGGCAAATACATCGCCCCCCAGTTGCTCGAAAACAAACTCCGCGAATCCGAATACATCGACCAAGCCATGGTCGTAGGCGAAAACGAGAAAAGCGTGGGCGTCATCATCTCGCCCAACTTCAACACCCTCCACTACTGGGCTCTGAAACACCACATGCACTACCGCGACAACAACGCCCTCCTCGCCATGCCCGAAACCAAAGAGAAATACAAAGCAGTCATCGACACCATCAACCGCGACTTCGCCGCCCACGAGCAAATCAAAAACTTCCGACTCGTCTCCGACGAATGGTCGTCCGCCAACGGCCTCCTCTCCCCCACGCTCAAACTCAAGCGCAACATACTCATGGAGAAATACAAAGGCCTCATCGCCGACATCTACGGCAAATCTCCCGCACTCGCCAACCCCATCATCTCCGCTTTCCGCAGCGTCGAACTCCCCAACTTTGGCTTTACAAAAAAGAAATAACACCCGGTGTTCTCCACTCCCATACTCATCATCAACTTCAACCGTCCCGATTTCACACGGCAGGTTCTCACCGTAGCCATGCAACAATCGCCCGCGCGTCTCTACCTCTTCCAAGACGGGCCACGCCCCGGCAACCCCTCCGACCCACAGCGCCTTGCCGCTGTGCGCCAAGTGATAGACGAACTCACCCACAACACCCCCACCCAAATCCACACCCTCTACTCCGACAAAAACCTCGGCTGCGGCCCCGGCCCCGCCACCGCTCTCCAATGGTTCTTCTCGCAAGAGGAAGAAGGCATCATACTCGAGGATGACGCCATCCCCCACCCCGACTTCTTCCCCTACGCCCAGCAACTCCTCGACCGCTACCGCAACGACAACAACGTCATGGTAATAGGAAGCATGAACGTCGACAAACACCCTTGGGGCGACGGCAGCTACTACTTCTCCATGATGAACCGCAACCTCTGCGCATGGGCCTCCTGGCGGCGGGCTTGGCAGCACTTCGACATCCGGCACATGAACGTCTCGCGCTGCGACCTTTCACGCGCCCTGCGCCGATACGGATGCGGCATCCTTGAACGCGAATACTGGTGCGACCGCCTCGACGAAGTACACCGCGACGGTGTAGGCAACTCCAGCTGGGACATGCAGTTCCTCATGTCCATCTGGCTCCAACACGGCAAAGGCATCATCCCCAACGTCAACCTCACCAGCAACATCGGCACCATCAACGACGCCACCCACACCTTCACCAAAGGCAACATCATCGACAACGTTCCTTCGCACCCCATCCTCCCCCTCACCCACCCCACCGACACCGCTGTCCAGCACGAAGCCGACAGACAATTCCATTTCATGTACTTCGAAACCTCACGCGGCAACTGGTCACGTGCCAAAATATTCCGGCACCTGCTGAACAAAAAAATAAAGAAACTACTCAGACATCAAGGACCATGGCGAAAAAAATAGCTTACCGCATACAGAAGCTTCTGGGACGCTGGCTCGACAAACCCATCATCCCCAAAGGGAAAACCGTAGGCTACTCTCTTACACGGTCCGAGAAATCGCAATGCACCTTAGGACGGCACACCCGCCTCTTCGCCCCCTACCACCTCCACAACATGCAACTGGGCGACTTCTCCTACCTCTCGAAAAACGCCAGTGTCACCAACACCTCCATAGGCAAATTCTGCTCCATAGGACCTAACTTCTGCTGCGGGCTGGGACTCCACCCCACCACAGGCCTCTCCACAGCCCCCATGTTCTACTCTACCCTCAAGCAGAACGGTGTCACCCTATGCCACACCAACCAGTTTCAGGAGACAAAACAAACCACCATAGGCAACGATGTCTACATCGGAGCCAATGTCACCATCATCGACGGGGCAACCATAGGCCACGGAGCCGTGATTGGCGCGGGAGCCGTAGTAACCAAGGACATACCTCCCTATGCCATAGCCGTAGGAGTCCCCGCACGCGTAATCAAGTACCGTTTCGACCCCAACACCATACAGCGGTTGCTCGAATCCCGCTGGTGGGACCTGCCCGAAAGCGAACTCCCCAAGGTGGCCAAACACTTCTGGAACGTCGAACAATTCCTCGACGACATCCCCAATCCCTAAACCAACTCTATCTCATTACATTACAATCCATCAAAAAGTCGCAAACAACTTTGCGGCCACTTTTCGCGATGCCCTAAGTTCGCTCCTTATCCCCTACTTAACCATTAGTTCTCCCATATTTCTCCCATCCTGCATGGGAGAAATATGGGAGAAATATGGGAGAACTAACGAATAACGAGCGAAGGTGGTGCCGGTTGTCCCAAATCAATTATCCCAAATCGGTCATTAGACCGACTTTTATATCCTTTCTCGCTTTTTTAGGTCTGTTTATGCCATATCAGCATTTCTTTCGGCATCTTGTCCACATCCCTGTCTCGCCGTAGCCCGCTACGTCTTCGACAGCGATGCGGCCAATCTGCTCGAAACAAATACTAATCTGCCATAAACCCTAATGACCGATTTAGGATTATCCGACATGAAAAAGAGAGAAAAAAGTCGGCCTAATGACCGATTTGGGGTTATTAATGTTCGGCGGAGTTGGCAGCGTAGGCGCGCCATTTGGCAAGCGCCGCTGCCATATCGTCGGGCATGGGGCTTTCGAAATGGAAGTGTTTTCCGGTAACGGGATGTTCAAAGCCCAGCACCGCAGCGTGAAGGGCTTGGCGCGGCAGAAGCCGGAAGCAGTTTTCGACAAACTGCTTGTAGCGTGAGAAGGTTGTACCCTTGAGTATGCGGTCGCCACCATAGGCGGCATCGTTGAAGAGGGGGTGTCCTATATGCTGCATGTGGGCACGGATTTGATGGGTCCGGCCGGTTTCGAGAATACATTCCACCAAGGTGACATAGCCGAAACGTTCAACCACACGCCAGTGGGTAACGGCGTGCTTGCCGCGCTCGGGGTCGTCGGTTACGTGCATGACACGGCGGTTCTGTGGCGAGCGTTCAAGGTTGCCGACTACGGTGCCGCTGTCGTCGTCGAAATTGCCCCAAACCAAGGCATAGTATTTACGCTCGATGGTGTGGTTGAAGAACTGCTTGGCAAGAACAGCCTGGGCATCCTCGCTCTTGGCAACGAGTAGCAACCCCGACGTATCTTTGTCGATGCGGTGAACAAGGTATGGCAAAATGGGTACTCCCCCATAGCCGACCTTATCCTGAAAATAATAGAGGAGACCGTTGAGGAGGGTTCCTGTGAAGTTTCCGTAGCCGGGATGGACCACAAGACCGGCCTGCTTGTCGACAACGAGCACATCGTCGTCTTCGAACACTATATTGAAGGGCACCGGCTCGGGGATAAGCTCAGTTTCGTGTGGCGGTTCAGGGAGGAGGATACTGATGATGTCGCAGGGCTTGACCTTGTAGTTGGATTTGGAGGGGTGGTCGTTGACCATCACGCATCCGGCTTTGGCGGCCGCCTGGATTTTGGTGCGCGATATGCCTTCAAGGCGCATCTGCAGGTATTTGTCGAGACGCAGCATGGCCTGCCCTTTGTCGACGGCAATACGATGGTGTTCGAACAGTTCGGGTTCGTCTTGCGGAAGGTTGTCGGGCGTGGGGTCGTTTTGGGTCATGAGCTGATTTTTAAAAGGAATAGAACTGAGAGAAATTGACAGGGTAAATAGTAAGAGATGGGTTATTGGACTATGATTTTGTGAGTTGACGTCAGGCCTACGCGGACGAGATAAAGGCCCGCAGGCAGGGGCTGCGAGGAGCAGCGGGTGGGAGCCGAAGCAGCAGCGGTGCGGTAGAGGCATTGTCCTTTGAGGTTGTAGATGGCAACGGGTTGCGGGGTGTCGGTTTCGACAACGATGCGCTTCCCAAGGGCATAGACCTTGGCCTCAGAGCCGTAGGTCGGCTTGACGTCGAGGGTGGCACGATGGCCAAAGGCGGGACGGAGCATGAGAGCTCCGCTGAGGATACTGGTCTGCCATTCGGTTCCAGTGAGGTAGAAGATATGCTGCGAAGCGTTGTTGTTGCGGTCGAAACCCAGATTGATGTAGTCGGAAGAGGTTTGCTCGAAACCGATATATACTGTGCCGGTGCAAAGGACGGGCTCTTCGAGAAGGTAGCGCACATAGCGGTTGAAGCCGTTGAAGGCTGTGCGGCGACGCTCGTTGTCGCGATAGATGACGTTGCCGGGGTGGCCATCGTTATCGTCCCAGACAGTAATGTAGAAACGGATGTTGCTGTTCTGGTTTGCGAATGTTTGGTTAAAATACAAGTAAAGTGCGGTGAGAGTGTCGTCGGTGTTAAGCTTAAAACGGCAGGCAAGGCGCACTGCGGGAGTGGTGGAGGTGATGCCGTAGCCATTTTCGGGGGTGCCGTCGTCGTAGGCATAATAGTTGTCGAATGTCTGGGTGAAAACTACGGTGTCGTTCTGGGTGTGGTTGTCGCCGCTGACACCTTCGCGCAGGCCATGAACCACGGTGAAGACGACAGGAGCATCGGCGGGGTTGACCGACAGGGAGCAGTTAAGCGGAGGGCGGGCATGTGCAGGAGCTGTTTGATAGGTATTGTCGCGCCAATAGACAGGTGTGTTTTCGAAGCCCCCGTCATAAGTGTGGATTGTTCGCCCCTGATTGTCGACAATTGTGTAGCCATAGTTGGTTGCCAGCTCCTCGGTATAGCGGTTGACGATGGTGAGGGGCAGGCTGTCGCGGAGGTCGGAGGGGGTGAACTGGCGAGCAGGCATAGATTGGTAGCCTTTGAGAAGAGAGGGAGCAGGGTTGACGAAAGCCACGTCGCGCGCGGCTGTGTCGTTGCTGTGACGGTTGGAGTTAAGACTGACGTAGTCGATATTCCATTGGTCGGAATTACTGAGGATGCCGTTTTTGTTGATATTGTCCAAACTGCAAAGGTTCCGGAATCGAAAACGGAAGTCGGGACGGAAGTATTTGGACTCGAGGATGGGGATGTCGACAAACTGCCAATAGGAGCCGGTGTGGGCAAAAAGGGTGTCGGCACTGCAACCCTGCATCGTCCATACACGGTTCCATGAGTCATCCTGCGGGTCGTAGAACTCGAGGATGAGAGAGTCCTGAGACTCGGGGACATCGCCTACACGTTCCCACATGTTGCCATAACCCCCGCCGGGAATGTAAAAAAAGGACAGGTAAAGGGAGTCGGAAGGGGTAAGAGAACGCGAATAGGGTTTGAAAAGAGAGTCCAGCCGAATGGGTAAGGAGAGAAGGGTATCGCCAGGGGCGAGTTGCCCTTGTTCTGTGGGATAAAGACGACCTTGGGCATCGAAGGCATCGAGGGTGGCCATCCCGACGGTAGGAGGCAAGGGCGCATAGCCTTGGTTGATGAAAGTGCCGCCGAGAGTCCATAGGGTGTTGGAGAGAGCCGGTTTGGAGAAGTCGTCGAAGAAAGGCAAGACAACAGGCTTTTCGGCCTTTGCCGGCAGTTGGACAGGGCGACAAAGCGGCAACAAAACTTCCTGGGCTGCGAGAGGGCTTCCCAACAGAACAATAAAGACTATGAGAAAGAATTTGCGCATGTTACCAGTCCCAGCCATCATCAAAATCGGCATCCTCTTCGGTGATGTAATAATCATCATACTCGTCGAACTGAGTAGCGAAGATTTGAGTGGAGTCGACTTTGAAATTGGAGATAATACGCTCGATGTCGGCTTCGGTGGCATCGCAATACCACACTTCGACGGCAGTACCCAACGGATAGCGGGTTACACCGGTGTAGTCGGGATAGAGTTTATAACAAACAGCACTGTTGCGGTTGGTTACGCCATCCCAGTGTTCGAGACCGACATTAAGGGAGGCGGAGAGGATGCCGCGCCGTGCTTTGGCGGACGACTGACCGATGACAAAGGGGACACGGGTGCCCACGGGCTTGTCGCCCATGCCCACGGTAAGGTCGACCATGGCACCCTGGTCCATTTTTTCACCCGCATAGACCATCTTTCCTTTGCAAGTGGCTTCGAGGATAACATTACGGTAGGGACTATCGACAAAGCGGAGCTGACCGCAACGGAGCCCTGCGGCTTCGAGAGCTGAGACCGCACTGCGGACTGTCATGTTGGAGAGTTCGGGCAGAACAACATCGGAGGGGGCAAAGGTGGTGACGGTGATGTAGACCTTGCGATGGGTCTTAATCATGGTACCGGCCTTGGGGTCTTGCTGGATAACAATGCCTCCCTCTTTCTCTGAGTCGTAGACCGAGTCGATGACGACATAGGTGAGATGCAAGGGGTTGTCGGCCTTGAGTTCGGCAAGAGAGGTGCCACAGATATCGGGCAGTTCGTATTCTTTGCCCTGTCGAGCTATGGATTTGATGAGCAAAAAGGCCAACACTACAATGATGATGGAAACCACCAGCATGTAAAGCAGGTGTTTGACAAGAGGGTGCTTTTGAAAGAAGTCTTTATTCATAATTGCCTTTAATAACGCGGAGGTTTCGTTTTTATTGTTGGGATGTTTTTTTTGTGGGTTGAAAAGGTTTGTAACGCTTTAATACGCTGTAAACAATAGCCAGTTTAAGTTTATCAGACAATCTCCCCTTTGAGCGTGGCGGCGGTGCAGTCGGTGACCTTGACATGGATATACTGCCCGGGTTGCGCATCCTGACGGTCGAAGACAATGACTTTGTTTTGACTGTTGCGGCCAAAGAGCTGTTGTTTGCTGCGATGCGACTCGCCCTCTACCAGCACTTCGAAAGTCTTCCCTATCTCGTTGCGGTTGTTTTCGAGTGCTATCTGCCCCTGAAGGGCGATGATTTCCTCGAGGCGGCGCGTTTTTTCGGCTTCGGGAATGTCATCGTGCAGATGTTTGGCGGCATAGGTGTCGGGGCGCATGGAGAATTTGAACATGTAGGCATAGTCGTAGCGCACCTTGCGGAAAATGTCAAGAGTCATTTGATGTTCCTCTTCTGTTTCGGAACAGAAGCCTGCAATGACATCGGTGGTGATGGAGCAGTCGGGCATGTAGCGGCGGATGGCTGCGATACGGTCGAGATACCAAGCGGAGTCGTAATGGCGGTTCATCAGTTTGAGCATTCGGTCGCTGCCGCTTTGAACCGGAAGATGGATGCACTTGCAGATATTGTCGTGGGAGGCCATAACCTGAAGAAGTTTGTCGCTGAGGTCTTTGGGATGGGAAGTGGCGAAACGGACACGGAGTAAGGGACTGATTTCAGCCACGCGGTGCATTAGCTCGGGGAAGTCGACTGTGACCTCGTTTCCGTCAAGGGAAGCAAAGCGGTAGGAGTTGACATTCTGGCCAAGAAGGGTGACCTCTTTGTAGCCTTGATTGAAAAGTGAGCGAGCCTCGTCCACGATGGTTTGCGGGTCGCGGCTGCGTTCACGTCCCCGAGTATAGGGAACCACACAATAGGCACAATAGTTCTGGCAGCCACGCATGATGGAGATGTAGGCCGAAATGCCATTTGAGGAAAGGCGGACAGGCTCGATGTCGGCATAGGTCTCGGTAGTGCTGAGTTGCGTCTCGGCAGCCTTGACATTTTCCTGTCTCACTCTGTCAAGAATAAGGGGTAGACTGCGATAAGAATCGGGGCCTACCACGAAACTGACATTCTCTTCCTCGACCATAAGCTGACTCTGGAGCCTTTCGGCCATGCAACCGAGGATGCCTATACGCACTTGACGGTGGCGTTGCTGGAGGGCACGGAGCTCGCGGAGGCGTTTGCGGATGCGCTGCTCGGCATTGTCGCGGATGGCGCAGGTGTTGATGAGGATGTAGTCGGCCTGCTCAATATCGGATGCGACAGTGTGGCCCGCCTTCTGAAGAAGGGAGGCCACAATCTCGCTATCGGCAAAGTTCATCTGACAGCCATAGGTTTCGATGTAAACTGCGGACATGGGTTGGGTGTATGCTATTTGACCATAACCTTTTGGGTTGGGAACGTACCCATCTGCACCAGGTAGACACCTGTGGGCAGAGGAGCCGAAGCCCTGTTGACGACGGTGTTGTAGGGGAATGTGCCGAAGGTCGACATACGTTGTCCCTGAACATTGTAGATGAATATCGGGAGATTGGCGGGAGCCTGGACAACAATACGGGAGTCGACAGTAAACACCTTGATTTGTGACGTGAGAACTGGCGGCTCGACAGAGACGGGATCGCCCACGGCGAAATAGCCCGTAAACACAGCCCCCGGTTCTACGGTGACGGTTTTGGGGTTGTCGGTAGAGTTATCCGACCACCTGACGAAATGGTATCCGGGAAGAGGTACCGCCCCGAGCTGCACGGGTGTGTGGAGCGGGAACTGCCCGCTGCCGGCCACAAGTCCCATGGAGGTGTCGGCCGAGAGTACGGTCAAGGGGAAATAGGTGATGGTGTCATTGTAATAGGTCTCGTGGACAGGCAGAATGACGGTGTCATGAACAGGGTTGGGAATCCAGAGGGTGTCACGGACAGTGAGATAGAGTGTATCGTGCCGTGAGAGCCACGTGGTATCGTGGAGGAAGACTGTGATGGTGTCGTAGCGCGTAGTCCAGAATGTGTCACGCACGATAAGTGTGTCGTGGATATAGATGACAGATTTGGTTTCGCCACCGGCGTCCTTTTCGGAGAAGAAAGCATTGTATAGCAAATCGTCATAAACTGTGATGGTGCGTGGATTCTCAGTGTTGCCGTCCATCCAAAAGCTAAAACGGTATCCGGGATTGGGGATTGCGGCAATCTGTAGTTTGGTACCATGCAGGAAATGGCCGCTGCCCGAGGTCTTGCCGCGGAGCGCTTCGTTGGGAGCCACCAACACCTCGTGTTTTTGCGGGATGTAGAGAACAGTGTCGTAAGTGTAGATGACAATAGTGTCGACGGGAGTGAAAGAGATGGTATCGGTGAGATAGGTGAAAATGGTGTCGGCAAAGACATGCGTGAGGGTGTCGTGGACTAAAACGAAAACGGAGTCGTGGTGAACCTGCGTGAGGGTATCCTGGATGTAGATGTAGGCGGTGTCACGGACGAGGGTGTCGTTGGTGATGGTGTCGCGCAGCTCGATGTCGTCGATATAGAGGTAATACTGGTAATTGGAGCAATAGTCAATAGCCACATACTTGGCTTCGGCCGGGAGCGTGAGGTCGCAGAGTTGCCATCCGCCGGAGTTGACCGAAACGCTGGCAAGGGTGGCGGTGAAGGATTCAGGCGAAGGGGAAGTGGTGGAGTATTTGACGCAGAAATGCTCGGCAGCGTCAACGGAGCGACGGTAGTAAAACCTTAGACGCAAAGAGTTGAGATGCTGCAAACGGGGCGAAATGAGATATTGGTTATAATTGTCGGCCGAATGGTAGCTGCTGAAACGGAACAGGTAGTTGCCCGAATGGGGGGAGTTGCCGCTCGAAGCATCTATCACGCCCATACTGCCACTGTTGGAGGTGTTTTGGCTTATGGCCGTCCAACAACCGGTGCTACCCGTCTCAAAGCCCTGCGAATAGGGGTAATCTGCTATTCTTCCACAACTGTAATGAACATGTGGGGTAAAAGTGAACGTTACGGTTTGGTAGGAAGGACCGTCGACATGGATGTCGGTGATGCTGAAAGTGGTGTCGGGGGTTCCGTCACACAGATAGGGATGCGGGTTGGAGGTGGCGTTGAAACTATAGCGGCCGCTCACCCCGAAGCCCGCCTGTGAGACTGACCCATCGGTTATGTCATTCGAACTATTGGGACGGAAGAGCCACAGTTGGTGCGCCGTGTCGCCGTTGTTGAAAGCGGCGTTGTCGGCAATAGGGTTGTCGTTGTAGCGCCATATCAGGAGCCCCCGCCCGGGTATCGACGAGTCGAAGGGGTCGCTGTAATTGCGATACTCGAGGATATACCACTGATGGGGGTCGGCCGAGGCAATCCTCACTGCGTTGTTGGGACCCGACCCCAGTGACGAAAGCGTGTATGTGCCCGAGTCCTCAATAACCGGGATGCTGTCGAACCAGTTCAAATAATAATACTTGAAAAACGAATTGGTCTGCTGCGGAGGCGTCATGTTGGAGTTCATCAAATCCCACGCCCCACCGGGCGACACCGAGGTATAGTTGTTGTAATGATAAATATCGGGGGCTCCGAGAGTGTGGGTCATTTCGTGGCAGAAGGTGCTGACGCTGAAATAGTGTTCTCCCGAACCCGTCAATTGAAAATTATAGGTGTAGACACGTTTGCCATTGATATAGACATTCCTGTCCCAAAGGCTCCACTTGTGCGGCCAGAGCATATCGCTCCATCCCGTAAAGGTCCCGCTAACCAGAAAACAGATGTTATCCACCATGCCGTCGTTGTCCATGTCGAGGTCGAGGGTCGAGTCGACCGGATGAAAAGTATTCACCCAGTTGACGGCATTCTCCAAAAGCGTGAATTCACGCGCACGACGCTGGTTCTCCGTGGTATATCCATTGGGGTTGGAATAAGCCACGTAAGGCTGGAAATACCCCCTGGGATGGGAATCCTGATACGACAGAACCGTGCCGCCCGACGGGTTGGGATAATAATGGGTAACGATACGGAGATTGTTGTAGCTGGCAGCTTGGAAATACCTGTACATCGACACCGCATTGGCCGTACTGTCGTTGAACATTGCATCGATGGTGTCCATCGGGGTGGTGGTGCACACCGTCTCGTCGCTGAAACGGATAAAGATGACAATATTGTTGAGCACACCATGGTTACGGCCGCCGGTCTTGGGTTGTGCGGGCCGATACTTCTCAGGGACATCCCAACCCCCATGCAGTTGTGCAAGAACCTCCCTGCTGGGGACAAGATTGGGCGACAGACCAGCCAAGGCGGGGTTGTCACGTCCGGGGACCAATTGGGTCGGCCTCATGCCCGTCGGGACTTGATGGTCAGGCTCGGCATAGACATACTGGCCGCTTTCCGAATCCTGGATTATGGTGAAACCGTCGGCATCGTGAAGACGGTGGTAGAATTCGTCGCCCGAAACAAAACAATGCAGCGTGTCGCCGTTGGGCTGAATCCTGACGACAGGCATATACCTTACCGGCGCGGCCATAGCCCCGGCGGTATAAACCAAAACGAGTAATAAAAACAGAACTTTACGCATGATGATTGATAGCTTTATTTATATATTTCAATTTTCAATTTCATAAACCACCTCGAAGAGGTGAGACTTTCAATAACACGGTACAAGCCGTTAGGCGCAGTGCCGTGATTGTCTGAGACGACGGAGTGCGTCCCGACAGATGAAGAAGTGCCTGTGGTACTTTGATAGCGTCAGCGGAGAATAAACGACACAAAACTGATATATAGAACCTCCCTTCATTTAATTATTAATGGTTATTGATGGTAATTCATGTTAAAAATCTCAACGGTATTGATTAAAAGCCACAAGACGGTCGTAGCGGTCGTTGGGGCTACGATAATAGACAAAGACATTGTAGAGGTTGGGGGTTTCGTAATGGTCACCCTCAAGGGTGGCGGTTAGCCCCATCTTTTCTCCCACCGGGAGGAAAAGCAGCTGATAGGAATAGTAACCCTGTTTAAGCAGCAGCCTCAGAGTGTACGCCTTCAGGTCGGGACGGTATTCCATGCGGCTCCGCTCGTCCAAAAGCCATTGGGTCAAATCGCCCACCACGTAGATATTGCCGTTCATGAAAGGATACTGCATAGGCAGAAGGAAATTCACATACACATAGTCGGCTTCGGTCTGTTTGTTGGTGCGGTCCCACACATTCACCTTCATCCCCCCGTTCAGCACCTGCTCGGTAATGAAACTCTTGCCAGACCTGTCCTCTAAGGGCTTGAGCATTGCGTACCATTCGCCCCCGAAGTCCTCGATTTTCACCACATTGTACATTGCCGTGCGGATATTGCTGATGTCGAACCATCTGAAGGTGTTGCCCCCGTCAAAGATATTCTCCTTTCGATGACGGTAGCACAATGCGCCCCCGTCATAGCCGCTGAACTGCAGCCTGCGCATATTGTCGAGACGGCCATTCTGCTGCACCGCGACCTCGAACCACGCGGGATTGAGTGTTGGAGGGATGTTGCTGCCGCGGTAATCGTCATTCACCCCCAGCGACACATCCACCTCCCTCCGCTGCATTATGCTTGCACCATCATAAGGATTGGTAACCTGAACGTCAGCCTTCAGCGATTGCTCCACCACACAGAAACGGCGTGTGAGGAGGACACTGTCCCCGTTGTCCGGGTCGAAAACCGTCACCACGTAATTGCCCGAGACGAGGAAACGGCTGTATTGCGACGGGATATACTGGTAATAATTCACATAGTCCACCCTTGTAGTGAAAGAGCTGTTATACCCCTCGATGGGGCCCTCCTCGAAACCATTGATGAACTCAAACGGTTCCAGGTCGTCCACCTGCCAACGGCTGTTGCAGTGTTGGATGCGGTAGCGGTAGCTGCCCACCTCAGCCCCCAGCACGTCGAAGCGCAGCAGCAGACGATCCTCCCCCTCCAACGTCAACACCGGCTGCTCCAGCTCCACGCCCCCGCGGCACAAAGACACAGTCTTCACCCGCTCCGTCCAATTGGAATCTGTCACCACCTGCGCAAACGCACCCCTGCAGCAGCCCAACGCTGTCGCAAACAACACAATGAACACTAATATAATACGCCTATTCATCAAGTCAAATTATAACATGCAAATTTACACAAAATAATTTGATTATTGCCCCTGCCGAATATTAAATCATATAAAAATACGATAAATCTTTTGATAAACAAACAATTTATCCTCTTTCATTGTGGCAGTTGGCAGTTTTTGCTTTTTGAATATTCTATCGGTGTATAGTCATCTCAGAGTGGGTGGACATTGGGGACGCTCCATATTCACTCCTAAGAGTAAACCTAAAGCGAAGGCACACTTATGCCCGTCTGATATAGTTATACCCCAAAATGGCAAAAACGGGTGTCTATTTTAATGAAACATGCTGCCACTTTGGGTTAAATATCGGCACCGATAACAATGATAATTACTTGTCCCATACGAACTATATCGGACAAACTCCTTACCCCCTTTGCCCTTTGTGATATTAAAACCGGGGACGTATTTTTGCTTTAATATATCGATTTAAAAGAAGTGCCTCGTGTTTTTGCATGTACTTCTCCATATAGTCGAAATCGGGCTGCCCGTTTTCGTCAATTGGAAGCATTATTTTCTCTCGTTCAAGTCGCTTATCATTGATTTCTCGATTATAACTATACTTTTCAGACAGTCTATTAGCAACTGTAACAATAAACAAATAAATGTATTTTGTAAAACACTCGTTCTTTAACTTAGTTACATGGTCGCTAGCCACAAAAATATATGGATGATAGAACGCCTTTCCCACACTTCCACTATTTGCCAATGTAATGCAATTGTCAAAAATTCGAACTCCAACCGTGTTGCTAATAAATCCATCTACACCATTATTCAATGCCGAGGACGACACATAGGCAGTATCACCTACAATGTGGTCGCCTGTTTTTAGACGTTTTCCTCGTTTTATGTCGGAGAACACATTGTAAATAGCAAAAGCCCTCCATTTCTTTTCTGACAAATCCATTTCAACTTGGTTGCAAATGCGCGTCAAATAGGCTACATATTGCATCAGGAGGCGTTTTTCAACTGCCATCATATACTCTTCCATAAACGCATAGTCGGGTTGGCTGTTTCCATCCATAGGCAGCATTAACCTGAATATGCGCAACCTTGCCATATTAATACTGCGACCATGACCAAACAAAGAACGTTGCATTGAAATACTTCGTGCAATAAAAAGCATTGCGTGTTTACTCAACGGAACTTTTGGAATGAGGGCTGTGACATGGGAATCTAATGCCATCTTTATAGGCTGATAGTAAGCCAATCCCGCTCCGCCATCTCCATCATTGTTCAATGTAATGCAATGTCCTTCATAAAGTCTTTTCCCGTTTTCGGATATGAACGCCTTATAGCCGTTATCGCACTTCTTGGCCGATACGAGAGGAATATCACCGTCTTGCATTGTGCCCATATTATTTTGATTGCCCTTGTCGAAGTAGAATAATTCGCTTAACAAAACAGCTTTCCACTTGAAATCTTTTATTTGTTTCACTCGCCAGCCTCCTTTCTTTCAAACAGATAACCTCTGCCATGCGTAATCATTGAGAACTCAAATGTGAGATAATCGGCCATTGCTTGCTCGAAGTCGGCATCGGTGGGAATCTCCTCATTAAAATAGTAGAATGAGTGCAACCACTCATCATCAGCCTCTACCTTGCTCTGCACCATAAAACTGACAGGTGCAGGACGACCCTTTGACCAACATTCCAACAACAGTTTCCGTCGCTCGGCAGCACGTGAAGTGGGCAACAACCCTACATGAGGAAACACCTCATAACCATCATCTTTAAAGTCGATAAACTTGGCGTATTGGTCGTGCGGATAGTGAGCTGTAAATACTGCTATGACGGGATTAACTCCCACTCCATAAAATGTCTGCGGATTGAGTGTAATAACACCTTCAAGAGTATGGTGTGCGAGAATATATCGCTTATCCTCTTTGTCCTCATTCGATTTTCCCACCATTGTGCTTTGCGGCACAATAACGGCACAACGCGCTCCGTCGGCCAAAGAGTCGAGCAGATGGCAGATGAATTTCAATTCCGTCAGGTGCGCTGTCTCCTTCACCTTCCCCTGTGAGTAAGGCGGATTCATAAGTCCTACGGTGAAATGTTTGTTACGCAGTTTTGCCTCGTCCTGCTTCAAGAAGTCTTGACAAATGAGGTTGCTTTTTCCATCCCCACGTAGAATCATGTTGGTGGTGGCAATGGCAAACATATCGTCTCTCAGTTCTATTCCATGCAGATTGTTCTTGCGAATGAATTCGTGTTGGGAAGCTGGCGCCAGCGTAAGCATTCTATGAAGGGCGGCAATAAGAAATCCTCCCGTTCCACAACAGGGGTCAAAGACGTTGTCGTCGGGACGTACATCAACCAGCTCTGTGAAAAGTTCTGTAATATGTTTCGGCGTGAGGACTACCCCCAATGTCTGCCCGTCACCGCCACTATAACGGATAAACTCACCATAGAAACGTCCGAGTACGTCTTCTGGTGAATTGTTTGTGATGGCGGTAAGAATGTTCGAATTGATATATTCGGCAAAGTAGTGCAGCGGGGACTTGCCTAATTGCTTATTTTCTTCCGATAGATGGGGACGGTTCTTAATGAGTGCGAATTGGTCGAGGACCCGCTGTTTTTTCACCTCTGGTTGCACCTTCACTCGGTCGAGGTGGGTGGAGAGAGCCTCATATATTTTCATGCCGTCGGTCTTGACTTTATCCGTAGTCAAGTCTTCCGTACTGAAACTATCCTCTTGTAGGGCAAGGAGAATTGCCGAAACAACCAGCGGCTTCTCTGTATCGCCCAACTGTCCGTAGTTGCGCAAATCTTCGTGCAATTTTCCTGCACGACAGATGATTTCCTCCAATTCGACCTGTTCGATGGGTTTGTTTCCGCAGATCTTCTCCTTATAGTAACGCTCTATCTTATCAGCGGCAAACCAAGAAAAATCCCTGACCATGGGCATCAACTTATAGCCAGTAGGACTAACGTAGATAGGACGGATGCGCAGACGCTCCTTTTCCGTACCCGAACAGCCAAAGGCTATGACGCGTTTGAAGTTTGTGCCCTGTATGATTTTTAGTGCATAATGCAGGGCTCCATTTTCAGCATACCTCTCTTTGCTGGGTGTATCCATGAGCAAGGTGTCGTTCTTTCCGTAAATATACTTTGCCTGATACTCAGCCTCTGCCTTGTCTTCTATTACAAGAATGAAATCGCCCGACTGTGCCACATACTCTGGAAAACCCATCCTACCAGTATCGCGCTTTGAGGCCGTTTTCAGTGCATCGTTTATCTCACGAATGGAACTTTCGTTAGGCGTTGCATCTATGCCAGCCTCTGCAAGAAGTCCTGCCACAATGATGTCTGTCTTCTTTTCTTTTGCCATAATGCTTGGATTATTTCGAAGTCAATTGCCTTTCCAAGCATTACAAAAAAGAAATCCGTGAATCTTTAATGTCTACGTGGAGGCTCTGGTAATGCCCGTACTACAAACAAGAAAGCTCACGGATACCCGTGAGCGTCTAGCCTCTTTTGTAGTACAGTTGAAATTTACCAGATTTCCACGTACAAAGAAAAGCAAAAACGCTTCTATATTATGTATTTATTTCTATTCTTTTGCTTCGATATATTGTCTATTTTCGTTAATATTTACGGTGCAAAGATACACTTTTTTTTTCATTCGAATAACAATCTGGTAACATAAATGTACCTTATTTCATCAAATCATAGTAATACAGCCACTACAACTAAAAAGAAAATAGATGATGTCCAAACTATGGAAAACATAATAATAAAACAAAGAGGTGTCTTTATCCAGACTTTATGAAATAAAAAAAGCCCCTGTTTTAGGGGCTTCTGGGTGGTCTGTGGCAGATTCGAACTGTCGACCTCTTCCGTGTGAAGGAAGCGCTCTGAACCAACTGAGCTAACAGACCGCTTGGTTTTGACCATAAAGGGTGTCTTTCTCAAAACAAGCGGAGGCGTATGCCTCCGTCTCCCTTTTTGGTGATCTGTACAAGATTTGAACTTGTGACCTCTTGCCTGTCAAGCAAGCGCTCTAAACCAACTGAGCTAACAGATCATTTCGGTTCTTTTCTCTCTCGAAAAGCGGTTGCAAAAGTACAAACTTTTTTCGACATGACAAAATATTTTTTTTATTATGCTCACAACATCCTGATTATAAACAAAACTATTTTTTACATCACGTCTTTTTACCCCTATAAAAACGGCTCATTTAATCGTAAAAAAAGGAAAAATCGCACCTTTCTCTAAACAATTATTTGTACTCAAGAACACCGTTTCAAGACGTCGTTTACCCGAAAAAAATGAAAGGGTTATTTCTTCAATCTCTCTATCTTGAACAGGACCCGCTCGATGAACCTCACCAACTTGAAAGCCCAGGGATGGCGATGCAACCGATTTATCATGATGATGTCGTCGGCATAACGGTCATAGTCGGCAAGAACCAATGGCGGCAATGATTTTTTCAGGACACTGCGCCGCTCATTGCGGAGCCGTTCACGTACTTTCCCACTGCTTTCACTTATTCCTGTCATATCGAAATAAACAGTGTCAATATCTGCATATACGGGCTTTTCTTCCCCAAACACTATCGCTTTCATAAACCATGCCCAATCGGAACAGATTTTCATGGTTTCGTCCATCATGCCGTAGGTGTCGTAGAGGTCTCGTCGGATACAGGTGCCGGGATGGTCGAGTGTGCCGCGATAGAAGCTGAACATGGTAAAGGGGTCTTTCCTCCCTTTCCCTTTCAATGTCCGGCCGTCGGGCCAGACTTTTATGATGTTGCCGTAGAGTATGGCGGGACGGCCTGTTTCGGCCAACGCCCGGGTCAATCGCTGCATGACGGAGGGGGAGACGAGGGTGTCGCCCGAATTGACGAACACAACATAGTCGCCTTCGGACATGGATATGCCTTTGTTCATGGCGTTGTAGATGCCGCTGTCGGGCTCGGACACCCATTTGAGGCGGGGCAGGGCGGCGTACTGCTTTATCACTTCGACACTTCCGTCGGTGCTGGCTCCATCCACTACAACGTATTCCATGTCGCAGTTCTGCTGGGCGGCGACACTCTCCATTGTCTGACGAAGGCCTGCACTGTTGTTGCGATTGATTGTGATTATTGAGAATAGCATGGGGGAATTGAGAATTGAGTTTTTTCAACATGAATTACCATCAATTACCATTAATAATTATATGAACATTACATGGCAATTTATGTTTATATATAAATGGGAATTGAGAATTGAGTTTTTTCCAATTTTCAATTCGTTGCGTTTTACGATTACTGGCATCACTCGCATATTATTGTTTTACAACAAGTAACTGATGTAATTTGTGTTTCGTTTGTTTCGCAAATATACAAATATTTTACAAGTTCTGAAAAAAAACGTATCTTTGCACTATCCCCCTGTTGCTGTCGGGGGGCATTAACAACATGATAATAAACGCAATATGGCAGACAATTATTTGGAGAAAAGATACGAGGAGGTGTTTGGAACAGGCCGCACGAGGGTGAAGAGGGTCGGACATACCCTTGACGAGCTGCTGACCCGCAACCGCAGCTGCAGGGGTTACAATAAAAACTATGTGGTGAAACGGGGTGAACTGGAACGCATAGTGGGGGTGTGCAACAAGATACCTTCAGCCCGCAACCAACAGGTGCTGCGTTTCAGGCTGGTCACCCGCGACTCGGGCTCCGACATTGTGCTGGATAATATCCGCCTTGGTGCCGCCCTTCCGGAGCTTCACCTCCCCCTGCCTGGCACCGAACCGGAGGCGTTCATCGTTATCTGCAGCACCGTGGGGGAGAACAAATTGGTGGATGTCGACTTGGGGATTGCCTTGCAAAGTATGCTGCTGAAGGCTGTGGAGATGGGGTTGAACGGCTTGGCTATTGGTGCCTTTAACAAGGAAAAGATAATGCAAGGTCTCAACCTGCCTCTGGAGCCACTAATGATTGTCGCCATAGGTAAGGGTATTGAGAGAATCGAACTCAAACCCATTTCGCCTGAGGAGAGCCACGCCTATTACCGTGAAGGGGGAGTCCACTACGTGCCCAAAGTGGAAACCAAGGCATTGCTCTTGAATTGAGAATTGGGATTTTTAACATGAATTACCATCAATTACCATTAATAATTATATGAACATTACATGGCAATTTATGTTTATATATAAATGCAAATTGGGAATTATCAATTTCAATTCTCAATTTGTAGGTACTCTTGCTGGATGGTGACTGTCAGATAGAGGTTCAGGTTTGATATCGCCACGGCAAAATTGCCGCACTCTCCGTTCCGCGTGATACGCCCTGACATGCCCGCAAACTCCCCGTCGATTACTTTGACGTATGCCCCGACACGCAATTGCTCAAGGTTGCGGACATGCACCTCTTCGAGCGAGTCGGCAAAACGCCGGAGGACGAGTATGTCGCTGTCGGGGATTACAGCAATGCCCGTGCGGGGGAAGGAGATAAAGCCACTCACGCCTTTTATCTCCCTGACGCGCCATAGGTCGCACTCGCGCATCTTGATAAAGGTGTAGGAGGGGATGAGGGGTACCTCCAGACTCATTACACGGTCGGACCATTTGCGCAAAACCCTATGCAGGGGGAGATAGGTCTCCAGCTGCAACTCCTGCGCAATGCGCTTTGTCACGGTTTTCTCGGCACGCGGCGCGGTGTAAGCCGCCACCCATTGAAACTGTTGTGTGAGCGACATGGAATAAAAAAAACAAAGCCCCTACCCTTCGAGCGCAGGGGCTTTGCCATTATAAAGGGATATTAGTCGTTATACTCAGCAATGATGCCGGGCACCAAATCGGGGGTAAGACGGCCATAAACCTTGTCGCCAATCATGGCCACGGGAGCCAGACCGCAGGCACCGACACAACGGAGGGTGTTCAATGAGAACTTACCGTCGGCAGTGCATTTGCCAACCTGGACATTAAGGGCACGCTGGAAGGCATCGAGAACCTTCTCGGCTCCACGCACGTAGCAGGCTGTACCCAGGCAGATGTCGATGGGGTGTTTGCCTTTGGGCTCCATGGTGAAGAAGCTGTAGAAGGACACAATGCCATAAACACGCGACACGGGGATGTTCAGCTCGTGAGCAACGACTTCCTGAACCTCGGCGGGCAGATAGCCAAATTTGCCCTGCACCTGATGGAGGACGTTGATAACCTCACCGGGCTTGTTGCCAAACGATTTGGCAATCTCCTTGATGATATTTATTTTCTCTTCAGATAACTTGATGTTTGCCATAATTCTTATTATTAATTGAAAATTGAAAGTTGAAAATTGAAAATTTGCTTACGCACATTGTCTTTCAACTTTCAATTTTCCATTTTCAATTTATTTTGTTGCCTCCACTTTGTCGGACTTGTCGAAATAGTGGGTATGCAGTTGCTCGTGGCTGAGATGGCCGCAGGGTTCGCCGTAGTATTCCTTGTAGATAGCAAGAATCTCGGGGTTCTCGTGGCTCTTGCGGATGGGCTTGCCTTCGTCCTCGCGGTAGATGGCTTCCATGCGCTTGCGGATGATCTCGCTGTTGCCATGGTGATAGGGCTGACCGGCACCGCCGATGCAACCGCCGGGGCATGCCATCACCTCGATGAAGTGGTAGCCGTTGGGGTTGCCCTGACGCACCTGCTCCATCATCTTACGGGCATTGGCAAGGCTGTAAACGACAGCAATCTTGAGGGGGAATCCGTCGACATCGATGGTGGCTTCCTTCACGCCGTCGAAACCGCGGGTCTCGTGGAACTCGACCTTGGGGAGGGTCTTGCCGGTGTGCAGCTCGTAGGCGGTACGGAGGGCAGCCTCCATAACACCACCGGTAGCACCGAAGATGACAGCAGCACCTGTGGACTGACCGAGCGGGCTGTCGAAGTCCTCGTCGGGCATGTCGTTGAGGTTGAGGTTGCACTGGCGAATCATGTGAGCCAGCTCGCGGGTGCTGAGAGTGTAGTTGACATCGCTGTCGCCGTTCACAGCCAGTTCCTCACGGGCGCGCTCGCTCTTCTTGGCCAAGCAAGGCATGATGGAGACGACCACGAGGTCTTCGCGTTTCACACCCAGTTTGGGAGCCAGGTAGTTCTTTGCAACAGCGCCGAACATACCCTGAGGCGATTTGGCGGTCGAAGGATATTCAAGCAAATCGGGGAAATTCTTCTCATAGAAGGTAACCCAAGCGGGGCAGCAGGAAGTGAACATGGGCAGTTTCACCTCTTCGCCGGCGAGGGCTTTCTTCAGGCGGCCGAGAAGCTCGGTGCCTTCTTCCATAATGGTAAGGTCAGCGCTCCAGTCGGTGTCGTAGACCTGGTCGAAGCCAAGACGACGGAGAGCGGCAGCCATTTTGCCAGTGACGATTTCGCCGGGTTTCATGCCAAATTCCTCACCCAGAGCCACACGGACGGCGGGAGCGGTCTGCACAACCACTTTCTTGGTAGGATCGGCAATAGCCTTGAGCACATCGCTGATGTTGTCGACAAGGGTAAGAGCACCCACGGGGCACACCTGAACGCACTGACCGCAGTTGACGCAACTGCTGTCACCGAGGTTCTGCTCGAAAGCGGGAGCGACAACGGCTTGGAAACCACGGTTGACACCGCTCAGGGCTCCGACAGACATGAACTTGTTGCACATCGATTCGCAACGGCGGCACATAACGCACTTGTCCATATCGCGATACACGCTGAGAGTGCTGTCCTTGCGATAGGTTGAAGTAGCGCCTTTGAAGGGGATTTCCTTGATGCCAAGGCGTTTGGTCAGGCTCTGCAGTTCGCAGTCGCCATTCTTCTCGCACTGGAGGCAATCGTTGGGGTGGTCGCTGAGGATAAGCTCAACGACGGTTTTGCGGGCGTTGATGACGCGGGCGCTGTGGGTCAGCACTTCCATGCCTTCCATCACGTCGGTGGCGCAAGCGGGAGCCAGGTTACGGCGGCCCTTCACCTCGACGACACACACGCGGCATCCGCCGGGTTTGTTTTCAAAATTCATCCCATCAAGCTCAAAATGGCAGAGAGTGGGAATATCGATACCGGCCATGCGGGCAGCTTTAAGAATCGTGGTGCCTTCGGGAACTTGAACCGGTTTGTTATCTATTGTGAGATTAATCATATTGTTAAGTCTTCTTTTAAATAATTAATTATTGTACCGTTTACTGAATGGAGATGGCACCAAATTTACAGTTGTTGATACATGCGCCGCACTTGATGCACTTAGTGCTGTCGATAACCATCGAAGCAAGCTTGTGGCCGGGGGCGGTGTAGTCGGTGCGGGTGATGGCCTCAACGGGGCAACCCTTGGCGCACTTGCCGCAGCCGATGCACTTCTCGCGGTCGATAACATAGCTCATCAGTTTCTTGCAGACACCGGCACGGCATTTCTTGTCGACCACGTGTTCCACATACTCATCCCAGAAATTGTCGAGGGTGGAGAGAACGGGGTTGGGCGAAGTCTGGCCAAGTCCGCAAAGAGCGGTATCCTTGATAACGGCAGCGAGGTTGCGGAGCTCCTGGAGGTCTTCCATGGTACCGCGACCATCGGTGATTTTCTCAAGGATTTCGCACAGACGCTTGTTACCGATACGGCAGGGGGAGCACTTACCGCAGCTCTCCTCGCAGGTGAACTCGAGGTAGAACTTAGCGATAGCGGGCATACAGCTGGTCTCGTCCATAACAACCATACCACCGGAACCCATCATCGAGCCGGCAGCCACCAGGCTGTCATAGTCGATAGCAGTGTCGAGGTGCTTGGCAGTCAAGCAACCGCCTGAAGGACCACCGGTCTGGACAGCCTTGAACTGACGACCGTCCTTAATGCCACCACCGATTTCATAAATAATCTCACGCAGGGTGATACCCATGGGAACCTCGATAAGACCCACATTGTTGATCTGACCAGCGAGAGCGAAAACCTTAGTACCTTTCGATTTCTCAGTACCGATTTTGCTAAACCACTCGGCACCCTTGGTGATGATAACGGGAACGTTGGCGAAAGTCTCGACATTGTTCACGTTGGAGGGTTTGCCCATATAACCGCTGACAGCGGGGAACGGGGGTTTCAAAGTAGGTTCGCCGCGCTGACCTTCCATTGAATGGATAAGAGCAGTCTCTTCACCGCAGACGAAAGCACCGGCACCGTAACGGAGCTCGATGTCAAAGTTGAAGCCTGTGCCAAGGATATCCTCGCCCAGCAGACCATATTCGCGAGCCTGGTTGATAGCAATCTTCAAACGCTCGATAGCCAGGGGGTACTCAGCGCGGATATACACCAAACCCTTGCTGGCGCCGATAGCATAACCGCAGATGGCCATAGCCTCGACGATGCTGTTGGGGTCACCTTCCAGAATGGAACGGTCCATGAAAGCACCGGGGTCACCCTCGTCGGCGTTGCAGATGACATACTTCTGGTCGGCCTTGTTCTTGGCGCACAGTTCCCATTTCAAACCAGTGGGGAAACCAGCACCACCACGGCCACGGAGACCGGAAGCCTTCACCTCGGCGATAACCTGCTCGGGGGTCATCTCGGTGATACATTTTGCCAGAGCCTCATAACCGCCGCGGGAGATGCACTCCTCGATATTCTCGGGATCCACAAAGCCGCAGTTACGCAGTGCGATACGAATTTGTTTCTTGTAGAAATCCATGTGTTTCGAGTCTGCCACATGCTCCTTGTTCTCGGGGTTCATATAAAGCAGCTCGGGAACCTTACGGCCTTTAATCAGATGCTCCTCGACAATACGGCGGACATCCTCAGGCTTGACCTGGGTGTAGAACGTGTTGTCGGGCATAATCTTGACGATGGGGCCCTTCTCGCAGAAACCGAAGCAACCGGTCTTAATAACCTGCACTTCGTCCTGAAGGTTCTTCTCTTTCAGTATAGTGTGGAAGTTTTCTATAATATCCAGGCTGTTGCTGGACTTACATCCAGTACCGCCACAGATGAGAACGTGCATTTTGTACTTTGCCATAGTGTGTCCTCCGTTTTTTACTTATCGATAGTTTCGTAATTGACAGGGATAATACCCTCAACCAGTTCGCCATTCATGACATATTTAGTCAGAATCTCATCGGCGCGGTCATTGTCCACGTGACCGAAAACAATGGGGTCCTTACCGGGAACACGCACTTCGAGCGTAGGCTCGGCATGGCAGTAACCCATGCAACCCGTCTGTGTGAAGACAGCAGCAATCTTGAGCTCATCAGCCTTAGCCATCATGTGTTCCATTACTTGCTTGGCACCGGCTGCAATACCGCATGTGGCCATAGCGACTTTGATTTGCACAAGCGACTCAGGATTCTCCGCCTTTTCGCGAACATCCAGATTCGACTGAAGCTTCTCTCTCATTGCCTTGAGGTCAGCTAATGATTTTACTTTTGTCATATGAAAACTCCTTCTTTTTGGATTAATATTGGGATTAATAATTATTCTGTTTATATACTTTATTTAATTAATACACATGCATATACACACTGCACACAATATGCATCGCACTTTGCAAAGATACACATTTTATTTGATTAAAAAAATATTTTCATTCTTTTATCGTTAAAATCGCACTATTATGGACAAAACATCACCCATCCACGCACTGCAAAAACAGGCCGAACTGCTGCGGCTCGAAATGCATTACGAACAGGAAGCCTATTCCCGTTCGCTCAATCAAACACACTATATCGCCCAAATCCAGGAACCCTCCTGCCGCTACCCCGTCACCCTCGGCAAAGTAACCTACAACGCCCTCGACCAGATGGTCCTCACCGTCACTTTCGATGTCTCCGACGACGAACCCGACACCGACTTCGAACCCGGCAAACCCATCGCTTTCTTCCACCTCGACGGCGCCAACACCGGCCTCCACACCCTGCCCAACCAATACTACATCGAAGAAACAGGCACCGGCATCCTCACCATTGCCGTCCCCCATCGCGCCGCCCTCCAGTCACTCCTCACCCACAGCCAAAACCACCTCCTCGGTCTCCTCATGACCATCGACAACACCAGCTACAATGTCATGCTCGACGCCCTCTCGGCGGCCATGCGCAGCGACAACCCCAAATTCATCCACCTCCGCGACACCCTCATCGGCCCCCTCCAACCCTCCTTCCGCCACCTTCCCCGACTCTCCTTCCCCTGGCTCAACCCCGACCAGCAAAACGCCGTGCAACAAGTAATCGAAGCCCAGGAAGTGGCCATCGTCCACGGCCCCCCGGGCACAGGCAAAACCACCACCCTTGTCGAAGCCGTCATCGAAACCCTCCAACGCGAAACCCAAGTAATGGTGTGCGCACCCAGCAACGCCGCCGTCGACTGGATAAGCGAACAACTCGCCCGACGGGGAGTCAACGTCCTCCGCATAGGCAACCCCCTGCGCATGAGCGATGAAATGCTCGAATGTAGCTACGAACGGCGCTACGCCGCCCACCCCGACTACTCCGAACTTTGGGCCATCCGGCGCACCCTGCACCAAACCCGCGAAAACCCCGACCTCTCACGCGAAAAACGCGCCCGCCTGGCACAACTCCGCTCCCGCGCCACCGAACTGGAAATCCGCATCCAAAGCGACCTCTTCAACCAAGCACGCGTCATCTCCTGCACCCTCATAGGCAGTGCCTACCACATCCTCGAACACCGCCGCTTCTCCACCCTCTTCATCGACGAAGCCGCCCAAGCCCTCGAACCCGCCTGCTGGGCAGCCATACTCAAAGCCGACCGCGTCATCCTCAGCGGCGACCACCGCCAACTGCCACCCACCATCAAATGCCCCCAAGCCGCCCGCGGAGGCCTCGACCAAACCCTCATGCAAAAAATAGCGCACACCAAACCCCACTGCATCACACTCCTCACCACCCAATACCGCATGAACCGCGACATCATGGACTTCCCCTCCCAATGGTTCTACCACGGCCGCCTCAAAGCCGCGCCCCAAGTGGCCGACCGCCTCGTCTCGCCACTCGACACCCCGCTCACCTGGATCGACACCTCCCAATGCGCCTTCGCCGAAAAACAGAGCCGCACCCTCAGCCGCACCAACTCCGAAGAAGCACGCCTCCTCGTCCACGTAGTGCGCGACTACATCGAAATGATAGGCCCCTCACGCATCCACGACGAGCGCATCGACTTTGGCATCATCTCCCCCTACCGCGCCCAAGTGCGCCTCATCCGCCGCCTGCTCAAATGGCAGAAATTCTTCCGCCACCTCAACCGGCAAATCACCGTCAACAGCGTCGACGGATTCCAAGGACAGGAACGCGACGTCATCGTCATCAGCATGGTGCGAGACAACGACCAAGGCACTATAGGCTTCCTCAACGACCTCCGCCGCATGAACGTAGCCATCACCCGCGCCCGCATGAAACTCATCATCGTCGGCAACGCCCAAACCCTCTCACGCCACCGCTTCTACGCCCAACTCATCGAACACTTCCAAGCCCACGGCGACTTCGTCACCCTGCCACCCCCCGACTCCGCCGACACGCAGCACCCCCACGACGAAGCCTAAACCCGCCGTCTGCCGCACTCCCGCAAGTCATCCATTAATTACTTATATTACACCTGTTTTACACATAAAAATGTGAAACAGGTGTAATACAAATATATAATAGGAATGAAAAACCTAAGAAACGAGGCTACTTCACCTCAGGGGGCTCGTTGTCGCCTATGGGATCCTCGCCCCATACTGAGCGGGTGGCGGCAAGACATTCCTGCCGGGTGATGTCGTCCAGCCGTTCGAGATGGCGCTGATAAAAGACGCAGCGGGTCAGCCCCACCTGCTTGCACACCACGTCGGTGGCAAAGGCCTCGCACGTGGGTGCTCCGCACATGCCGCAGTCCACCTGCGGCAGATACATTTTCAACTTGTTTATCTTCTCCAGTTTCTGATAAGCCTTGGCCAAATCCTTGTCCAAAGTCAACATCGAACGTGCCTGTGCCGGTTCGGCAAAGGAGTTCTCTATCAGATAATCTTTATAGGCATCCATCTCGCGGGCACGTGCCATCTCGCCGTTGCGCTCGCGCTCGGCAGCCTTGCGGGCACGGGCATACATGCGCTCGCCGCAAAGGAAGCGGTTCTCGCACGACAGCAACGCTCCCGCACAGCTCTGGTCGCAGGCTCTCAGTTCAAGGAACTCCACGCCCTCCACCTCGTCATTCTCCAGTTTGTCGAGAAAGTCCATCACATTCTCAATGCCGTCGATGGCATACGACCGCTTGGCCAGGCTGATACGCCTCTCGCCATTGGTGAGAGTCGACAGGATGGCATCAGCCGAAAGCTGGGGTGTCTGCAACGCTGTGAACGAATAGCCCTTGCCCTGCTCCTTAATCTTGCGGTAGACCTTATTGAACAGCGAATCCATGTTGATGACACCGTCGATGATGGAGCGTTTTTCTCCCACCGGGGCCTTCACGGCGGCAATCTTGGCGGCACAGGGAGTGACGTAGAACAGCCCTATCTCCTCGCGCGGCACCCCGCGTTCCTCGGTAAGCATTTTCAACACATACATGGCCGAAATGTCCAACGGAGCCTTCACCGGAATGATGTTGCCCACCAACGAGGGGTATTTGATTTGTATCAGCCTCACAATGGCGGGGCAGAAACTGGAAATCAGCGGCCCGTCATCGTCGTTCTCGGCGGCATACCTGTTCTTCACCTCGGCGTAGATACCTGCCGCCGACTCCACCTCGAACACATGCTTGAAACCCAAGTCCTTCAAGGCGGCATAGATGCGCGAGACCCTGATGTCGTCGGGGAACTGTCCCAGAAACACCGCAGGCAACAGAGCCACGGAGTGTGGGAACTCATGCACCATCTTGAAGTCGTCCTGTTTGATATAGATGGCATCCACCGGACAAGCCGCATGGCATTTGCCGCAGTCAATGCAACGGTCTTCCATAATAAAAGCCTTCCCGTTACTGATACGGATGGCTTCGGTAGGGCAGATTTTCATGCAACGGGAACAACCGATGCAATTGCCATTGTCTATTTCAAGGGCGTGGTAAAACATGAGTTATCAAACAATTCTATAGGTTAAACAAAATTGACGACCATCTCCACCGTCGTGCCCACCCCCACCTCGGAGGTGACGTTGAGCACATCCACATTCTTCTGCATATTGGGCAGACCCATGCCGGCGCCGAAACCCATGTCGCGTACCTCGGGCCGTGCCGTGGAGTAGCCCTCCTGCATAGCCTGGGCTATGTCGGGGATGCCGGGGCCTTTGTCGGCCACCACCATGTGGATTTTGTCGGCCTCGATGTCCACCAGCACCTTGCCGCCGTAGGCATGGGCTATGGCGTTCACTTCGGCCTCGTACAGAGCCACCACCACCCGTTTGACAACCTGCGGGGCGACACCCAGCTGTTTCAAAGTCTTCTTGACCGAACTCGAAGCGGTGCCCGCATTGGTGAAATCGCCTTCTACAACTGTATATTCTTGATGCATCTTACCTGAATGTTATACATTATTAATATAACGGCTGCACACCTGCATCAAACAGCAGGCCGCAGGTCTTGAACATAGAATAACTGGTGGCAATCAACACCATGTCGTTGTCCTCGGCCAACTCAATCATATCCGGTGTAGGCTTTTTGTTGCGGACAAAGACCACAATGTCGAGCGTGGCCATGTCGCATGTTCTGATGGTCTGCACATTGCAGAGGCCTGTAATCAGCATAGGCGTGTCCTTCAGGGTCAGCACATCGCTCATCAAATCCGACGCAAAGGCGGTTGTCACTTCTTCATCCAGACGTCCCTCGCCCAGATACACTGTAGCATTAAGCTTTTCAACTATTTCTCGCAGTGTCATGATATAAACAGATTTACATTATTTGAAGATAATTTGAGACTGCAAATTTACAAAAAAAAATCGATATATCAACTTATTTTCAAAAAAAATGCAAAAAAGGGGGCGTCCCCCTTGGGCATGCACCCTGTCAAACACAACGGTTTTCTACAGAAAAAGTGCAGCCGAACTGCTCAGTCAGCCAGCACATATTTCCGTCCGTCGCTGGTGCTGAAACTGGCCAGACCTTTGTTTTTCACCATTACAAGCGTATCGATATTGCTTTCCAACGAATTTGTTGATCCTATGAGAATAATCGAATCATACAGACCTCGTATGTCTGCCGACGGGAAGAGTGCGGTTGTATCTAAAAATGTATAGGCATTGTGTGCCATTGGGCTATTAAAGTACGTAAACATTGTAAACATTATCGAACTGTTAGTAGCCCAGTCATCATCTTCTTGCTCTATGGGAGAATGAAGAAAAATATTAAAATGCAGTTCAAATTCATTATTGTCCATCATGCCCGACATTTTTATATTTGACGTAGGAGAGCATTCTTCTTTAACATTCCATTCAAGTGAATAAGGCCGTGACAATGTCATGTCAGTCACATTAACTGAAACCGTATCCCTTGAATCATCAACAAACGTTATAGTTTGTCCAGTTGAATATGGGAAATAAAGTCGTAACATATCGTTGGGGAATCCAATGCAATGCCTTGTGCAGCCACTTAAAACTAAGGTGGCAATCAATAATTGTGATAAAATTTTTTTTTCATGATGGATACTAAATTTATTGTTTAATAATGCATTTTACTTCTTGTTTTTCATTGATGTAGACTACTACATAGTAGCATCCCGACGGTAACGAAGATGCGTCTATTGTTTTCCGATAGGAACCTGTGGCTGCATCCTCGTGACATTCCATCACCTGTCTGCCGAATATATCCATTATTTGGATGCTTACCTTCCCCTCGGTCATCCGGGGAATCTCCACCGCCACCTGCCCCTCTGTCGGATTGGGATACACGTTGATGTTGTGTTCGCTGTCATTGTCAGCAGAGGACATCAGAGACTTGCTTTGAAATTCATCTGATGGTTCGCCAGTGGGGTCATTCCATCCCAGTTGCCCAATGCTCACGTCCATTTGGGAGACTTCTCTTTGGCTCATTGAACTCCTCGAATTTCCACAATTGATACAGGGTTCAATTTTTGCGACAAACCTGGCTCCGCTTTTCGCAGAGAAACCATCCTTCAATGTAATGGACTCCTGAGCCTTATATGTTGATGTTGCTCCTGTTGGGATTGTTCTCCATAATGCTGAAGAGTTGATAGACGCACTTGTTAGGTTGGTTACCGTGGCAGGAGTTATTTCCCATGGGTTATATGTTCCATTTGAGATTTCGTCCTCGTATTGTCTGTAATAATCGTCTAATTCCACATTTCTGTCGCAAAGTATTATTGGGTTTTGGGGCTTGATTCCTATTAAAGCTTTATGCCCAGATAGAAAACTATGTTGTTGGCCATTGAAATAGGGGGTTAGATTACCAACAAGATATGATCCATTGCCCTGCCCCCAGGAACCCCAGTTGAAATTAAAAAAATTGCCATTACCATAACCGTCACAGATGAAAGCATGTCCAGATGACCCAGTTGCATTATAAAGTATAGGCCTTCCCGCGTCGATTTCTTGCTTTAAACAATTTATCCAATCGTCATCGCTCATTCTGTTTTTTTCAATGTATGAGGCGTTGCGAGAATAGTCATAATTATCAACAAGAGCGGATCTGATAGAATCGAAGTATGCTCCAGATCCATTACACCCGTAATGCATATGAACTTTCTCTCCACAGTCTCGTAGCAGATTTGATATAGCATCTCTGTTTTGAAAGAAAGAGGGGGAAATGTCTTCTAACAAGTCTGACATGTTACACCAGTCAAAAAAATAATTCCAATTGGTAGGCGATGGATGTTTCCAATAGTTCATTACCTGTCCCATGGCCACAGCAACACAACCAGCAAGACAATTATGATTACAGTTGCAAGTGTCGGGCATTGAATACTCGTAACCCACGCTAGTTCCCGTATTACATCCCATCTGCCCCCATTTTGTGCTGACTAAAGGTCCTACTGAAACATTGTCTCTCTGCATAATGTTTATTCCTTCGATCAAACTGTCCCAAACAGCTTGGTAGTAAAGCACTGTTGTATCGTTGTTGAAACAGAATGAAATCTGTTGAATATACCCATCGAGGAAATTGCGCAGGTTTTCTGATAAATCGTTATAACAATTCAGTAATGATCCAGAATGTGTCTGGTACTTAGCCAAAACAGGATAACAAGCCTTGCTGCCAGAAAGTAACAAAGAAGTACCATCGGTAGAAATTTCAAATAAAACAATATTCCCTGAACTATCGTTTTTTTCTATTGCATTAATTTAATATTTCGTAAGCTATTGCCGGTTGGTACATTTGAACCTGTTAATAGGGTAAGAGCCACATTAATTGCCTCGTCGCGCGTTACCTGCTGTTTTTGTTGTGCGTTAAGGCATACAGTAGAGACCAAGGTTAAAAAAAATATCATTGTATTGAAGATGGTTTTCATAGCGTCATTTATTATTACTTATTGTGTCGATAGAAACTGCATGGAAGCGGAAACCAAATTGATTGCAAGGTTCCCAACCAATAATGTTTTGTATACATTCTATTTGTATTGTTACATACCATTTCTTTTGGAGATATGAGTCAAAATTCTGGCAAAATCCAGGGTGTTTTTTCAAGAATGAATCATCCCATTCTATCCTGATGCTTTGGTCGTATCCGTGATGATTTTCATTGGGCACTAATACTATATACCCTGCTTCCGGTGACCAGGATTCCTGTAAAGGGGTTGAGCTGTAATCGGCCTCAAAAATAGGTTCTTCCGAACCGTGATAGTACACCCATCCCCAAAATTTTATGGTACTATCATGGTAAGATAATTTTGTTGAGTCGTTGTATTGAATATTATCATAAAAATCCCGGAGTTCAATAAGAGAGATGTAATTTGTTCTTGAAATGACGCAATCCTTCGGAGCCCAAGGGTTGCATGGCAAAGGCTCAATCTCTTGCCCCTTGCATCCATAAAAAATCATTGTCAATATGGTTATTATGACGATAGGAGTAGACGTAATATTTTTAGTTTTCATTTTGTTGCGTTTTTAATTCGTCAATTTGTTTCTGCAGTTCAATCACGTGCAGGGTCAGTTCCTCCACTTTCTGCAGCAGCACTTTGTTCATCTCGCCCACGTTCATGCCCTTCTCTTCCACCTCGGCGGCGGAGGGGACTCCGGGCAGGTGGCCGTTCTCCTTGATGTAAGACTCGGTCTCGGCAAGGGAGAGCAGACGGAAGCCATTGCTGAACACAAAGTCGGGCCAGTCGGTGAGCGTCACCTTTATCTCCTTGGCATACAGGATGCCGTCG